>NZ_CABFVA020000115.1 GCF_902143375.2 Methylacidimicrobium tartarophylax
TTCCGGCGGCGATGTTCAAAAAAGGTTCCGGTCGTATCGAGGATCCGCCGGAAGAGTTCGGAAGCCGCCGCCCCTCGGCCTGCGGCGCCACGGCCTGTCAGAGCAGGCCGATTCCTTTGGGTTCTCCCCTTGGGGAAGGCCTCGGATCGGAGGAAGGACGGCGGGGAAAGCCGGACGCCGACCGGTTGCGGAGCTGCCTTCCACATTAGGTTCGCCAAACGGGGCAGAGGCCTTATGATCCCCCGGTTCGCGAACGGCGCCGGGGAATCGGGTAAACCATGCGGATTCTTTTCCTGGGGATCAACTACTGGCCGGAGGAGACCGGGATCGCGGTCTTTAACACGGGCCGCTGCGAGTACCTGGCAGGCCGAGGTCACGAGGTGACGATGGTCACGGGGCTCCCCTACTATCCCCAGTGGAAAGTCGCCGAGGAGTACCGGGGCAAGGGTTTTGTTTCCGAGGAGCGGAACCGAGTCCGCATCCTCCGCTCTCCTCTCTACGTGCCCGAGCGGGTCAACGCCAAGAAGCGGATCCTCCATGAGGCGAGCTTCGTCGCCTCGGCGACGTTGCGGGCCTTCGGCTCCCGGAAGCCGGAGGTTCTTTGGGTGGTCTCTCCCCCGTTGGCCTTGGGCCTGGCGGCCCGGCTGCTCTCGCGCCTCTGGGGGGTGCCCTATCTCTTCCATGTTGCCGATCTCCAGCCCGATGCGGCGCGCGATCTGGGGATGCTTCGGCCAGGACCCTTTCTGTCGTTGCTCTATAGGATCGAGAAGGCGGCCTACGCAGGAGCGGGAAGGGTCGCCACTCTGACCGGCGGGATGCGGCGGAGAATCCTCGAGAAGGGTTTCGCCCCGGAAAGGGTCCTGCTTCTTCCCGATTGGGCCGACCCTAGCCTCTTTGCGATCCCCCTGGAGAGTGGGAGGAGCACTTTCCGTGAGGAGAGAGGATGGCAGGATCGTTTCCTGGTCGTCCACTCGGGCAACATGGGGGTCAAGCAGGGCTTGGAGGTCGTGCTGGAGGCTGCCCGGGCGACGGCGGCCCATCCCGAAGTTCTCTACCTGCTCGTCGGGGATGGGGCGGCCCGGCCGGCTCTCGAGGAGCGGGCTCGCGCGATGGGGCTGGCGAACCTGGCGTTTTTACCCCTCCTGCCGCGGGAGGAGTTTCAGCGGATGCTGGCTGCGGCGGATCTCTGCCTGGTCACCCAGAAGCGGGAGGTGGGGGATATCGTCTTCCCCTCGAAGGTGATGACCCTTTTGGCCGCCGGGAGGCCCTTGGTCGTTTCGGTGAGCTCGGGAAGCGAGGTGGCACGGGTGGCCGAGGAGGCGGGCGCGGGGGTGAGCGTTCCGGCGGAGGAGGGCAAGGCGCTGGGCGAGGCGGTCTTGAATCTTTGGCGGGATCCCGAGCGACGACGCCGAATGGGGATTGCGGGCCGGAACTATGCCGAGGCCCGCTGGTCGCGGGAGGCCGCTCTCTCCGGAATGGAGCGGGCGCTTGAGGAACTGGTTTCTCGGAAAGGAGCGGGATAGCACTCGATCCTCAGGCAGAGGAGCCTCTTCGGGCTCTGCGCGGACTTGACCAGCGGACCCTCCGGCCTCAGAAGAGGAGGATCAAAAGCGGAGCAACAAGGAGGAATCATGCCGGAGGCACTGGTTTGCGGAGCGGGAGGGTTCATCGGGAGTCACCTGGTACGGAGGCTCAAGAGAGAGGGCTTTTGGGTCCGGGGGGTCGATCTCAAGTTCCCCGAGTTCGCCCCGACCGAGGCCGACGATTTCGTGCAGGGGGATTTGCGGGACCAGGATTTCTGCCGACTGGTCGTCGACCGGCGCTTCACCGAGGTCTACCAGCTGGCGGCCGATATGGGGGGAGCGGGCTTCGTCTTTACCGGCGAGCACGATGCGGACATTCTCCACAACTCGGCGACGATCAACCTCAACATGCTCGATGCGTGCCGGAGGAGGCGGGTCAAGCGGATCTTCTACTCCTCCTCGGCCTGCATCTATCCGGCCTACAACCAGGAAAACCCGGAGAATCCGCTCTGCACCGAGGAGAGCGCCTACCCGGCCGCTCCCGACAGCGAGTATGGCTGGGAAAAGCTCTTCAGCGAGCATCTCTACCTCGCCTTCGCCCGGAACTACGGGATGGAGGTGCGGGTGGCCCGCTACCATAACATCTTCGGGCCCGAAGGGACTTGGAAGGGAGGGAGGGAGAAGGCTCCCGCCGCCCTCTGCCGGAAGATCGCGCAGATCCCCGAGGGCGGGGAGATCGAGGTTTGGGGGGATGGCCAGCAGACCCGCTCCTTCCTCTACATCGACGAGTGCCTGGAAGCGAGCATCCGGCTGATGCGCTCCGAGTTCCCTGGGCCGGTCAACATCGGCTCCGAGGAGATGATCCGGATCAACGACTTGGCTCAGATGATCGCGCAGGTCGCGGGAAAGAAGATCTCGATCCGACATATTCCGGGACCCTTGGGGGTCCGGGGAAGGAACTCGGACAACCGGCTCATCCGGGAAAAGCTCGGCTGGGCGCCCTCGCAGCCGTTGGAAAAGGGGATTGCGCTCACCTACGCCTGGATCTCCGAGCAGGTCGCGCGGGATCGGGGAGGAAAGCAGCCTGCCGCGTAAAATATCCCTGTTCCGGGAAAGCGCTCTTTCCCGATGCGACGGATGGTCTGGCCCACCTGTCAGCCACAGAGGAGCAGGAGCGAACGCTTGGCCTGCGGATTCTCGACCCGTGTCCACCGTGGTGGGGCAGCCGCACGCTCCCACTCGGGCCGATCGGTGACTGCCTTTCCGTTCCACCAAGGATTGAATTCCTGCAGAACGGCAAAAGGTCGGTATCTGGGATCTCCGTGGCGAAAATGTCGAGAATAAGTCTATCGTATTAGACTGATAGGACACATTTAAGCAAATGAGGCTGAGACTGTTTGCAAAACCGGGCTGTTTCCCGGCGGCGTTCGATTTGTGGATGCGCCTGGTTTAGGATGGAACCAGGCGGACCCGAGGACAATGGCGAAGCGTCGAAAACCATGATCTCGATCGAATCGTTGGAAAAGGCGGTCGCCAGGCTCGAAGAGGGCTTACAACGCTCCCAGGCGGAGAGCACCGATCTCCAGTTGCGCGATGGGTTGATCCAGCGCTTTGAGTTTACCTACGAGCTTGCGCATAAGACTCTCCGGCGCTTTCTTGCGGAGCGGGCGCCGAACCCGGCCGAGGTTCAGGGCCTGGCCTTAGCCGAGTTGATTCGAACGGCCCATCAGCAGGAACTCTTGCGGGGGGATTGGGCTCTTTGGCGGACTTTTCGAGAAATGCGCGCAAGGACGAGTCACGCCTACGGGGAAGAAGCCGCCCATGCGGTCGTGGCCTTGATCCCCGAGTTTTTAGCCTGCATGTCTCACAAGCGATCTCCTGCGGCTTGCGAAATGGACCTGTCCGCTTCGTTGGGCCTTGGTTTTCCCTCC
>NZ_CABFVA020000116.1 GCF_902143375.2 Methylacidimicrobium tartarophylax
AACCGCCCTGGGGCTCGGGCGGCGGATTTGCGAAACGTTCGGTGGCGGGGAATTCCGGGAAACGAGCGTCTCGGGAGATCAGGGCCAGATGTATATCTACTCGGCGGGCTCCAAAGCGGTCCTGGGAGTGGTGGCGCGCCTCGGAGCTAATGTCGGGCTGATCCACCTCGAGGCGCGGGATGTAGCCAGCCAGGTCAGCCAGGTCCTGGAGCACCGATAGGTCGGGCTGGAGGGCATCGAATGGCCGCTAACCTCACTGGCGTCACCGATGCGGTTTTCGCGCATCTTCCTCCGGCCGCTCGGTTTTCGAACGAGGATGGAGCCTTCCTCATCGGGCATGCATCGGAGTTGGCCGCTCTCGAAGACCAGTTGGTTCAAGGATTCTACGACATCCTGTTTGCCCATTCCGAAACCGCCCGCATTCTCAGCGGAGGCGAGCGGACGGAACGGGAGATGGCTCTCCGCCATTGGTGGCGACGCACGCTCGAAGGTCCCTTCGACGCGCACTACTGGGAATGGCAGGCGGCGGTGGGCTTGATTCACGTTCGCGTCGGGGTGACCAACCCGATGATGATCGGCATGTGGGGCTGGCTCTTGAATGCTCTCCAAGGAGCCCTTGTCGAGAAGCTCAATCTTCCGCCTGAGGAGGCCGGCCGTCTGATGGAAGTCTTTCACCGTCTGGCGGCCACCGTGCAGGCTGTGATTGCCGAGAGCTACCTCCAGAATTATCTGGCCGTCCTTGCTAATTCGACCGGGATGTCCCCGGAGCTCATCCATCGCCTGGTCGCGGTCGAGCTCGCCGGGCTCGACCCGTCCGCGCGGGGATAGAAACGCCCAGGCGCTTCCGGCATGGAGGCTGCCGGTATTCTCTTGAAGTTTTCTTTGCGCCGGTGGCGTGGCTCCGCTACAAGACGAACCGTGATGCTGTTTCTACGATTGCAGCCGGGGCCTGCCTCGGGAACGCCGTCCCCCTCCATCGGGCAGAGTAGCGGTGTAGCGCCTTCCCTGGACTCGAAGAGCGCTCGGCATGTCTCGGGAGACTGATCGATGTCGACCTCCCTCGCGGAAATCACCGAATCGATCTTAGCGCAACTTCCGCCCTCCACCCGTTTTTCGAGCGAGGACGAGGCTCTCCTTTTGCGTCTGGCGCCCGCCTTGGCTCCCCTGGAAGACCTTCTGGCGAAGGGATTCTACGACACCCTCTTCGCCCATCCTCCAACCTCCGCCGTCTTCAGTTCAGGCGAGCGGGCGGAGCGGGAGATGGCTCTCCGGCGCTGGTGGCGGCGTACGCTCGAAGGTCCTTTCGATGCCCGCTACTGGCAGTGGCAGGCAGCCGTGGGCTTGATCCACATTCGGCGCGGCGTGAGCAATCCGATGATGTTGGCCATGTGGGGCTGGATCCTCAATGCCTTGCAGGGTGCTCTCCTCGAGAGGGTCAAGCTCCCTCCGCAGGAGGTGGCCCGCCCGATGGAAGCCCTGCATCGACTGGCCGCGACCGTGCAGGCCCTGACGGCCGAAAGCTACCTTCATCACTATCTGCTCGCGCTCTCTCACTCCACGGGGGTCTCGATCGACCTAGTCCACCGGCTGGTCGCCGTCGAGCTCGCCTCATTCGACCCTTCCGCTCACGGGTAGAAAGGAACTTCTCGCAGCCTCTGGATCTTCGCTTGCCCATTTTTGTCTCATTTTTTCTTTGCATCGACTCCTCTCCTCCCCTAAAGGAGGAAGCTCAATGTTTTTCCTAGCGACGGCCGAGGCTAGCAGCCATCCACCGCTTGTTCATCCTGCGGCTCCCACCCTTTTCTCTCTGGGTCCGCTCCCGATCACGGCATCAATGGTGCAGTGCTGGGTGATTCTTCTGCTTCTTTTTCTCGTGATCCGCCTGGGAACCACCCGCCTGCAGATGGTGCCTTCGGGCCTGCAGAACGCGATCGAGGCTTCCGTCGAGGGCTTGGAGCGTCTCACGCGAGGTCTGCTGGAGCCCAAGGTTGCCGACTGGTGCTTTCCCCTCGTCGCCACCTACTTCATCTTTATCGCCGTCTCGAATCTGACCGGCTTAATTCCCGGCGTCGGCACGATCGGCTTTGGGCTAGCGAAGCCGGGCTCGCACCTGCCGTACTCCGTCGAGCACCCCCACATCTCCCTTCTTCGTCCTCCGACCTCGGATGCCAACATGACGAGTGCCATGGCCGTGATCTACTTCTTTGTGAGTCTCTACTGGGCTCTCAAGTATCACCACGGCCCTTGGGGGCTTCTCGTTCATATCTTCGGGGTGAAGGGCGGCATGAAGGGGTGGATTCTGATCCCGCTCGCCGTCCTCTTTTTCGCGGTCGGCCTGATGGAAGCGCTGTCGATCGTGATTCGTTCGATTGCCCTGGCCATGCGACTCTACGGCAACATCTACGGGGGCGAGTCGGTGCTTGTGCTCATGACCGGTATGTTGGGGGGCCTTGCGGCCGTTCCGTTTTACTTCTTCGAATTCGCGGTGGCGCTGATCCAAGCCTTGATCTTTACGCTTCTTGCGATCGTCTTCACGGGCACTCTTTGCTCCCACGAGGAGTCCCACAAGTGAGATGCTTTCAGGCCGCGGCGTCGGCCCGAATCCTGAACCAGACAAAACCAGGCAGTAGAAACTAGGAGAGTGACTCGTATGATGTTCCTTGCGGAAATGAGTGGAAATATCGCAGTAGGTCTTGCGGCCACCGGTGGGGCGATCGGGGTCGGCTTGGCCGCCTTGGGCGCAGCCGGTGCGATCGGCCGCAATCCCGGCTCGTTCGGCCTCGTCTTTACGACCGCGCTTCTGGGCATGGCGCTTTCGGAAGGGTTGGCGATTCTGGTCTTCTTCGTCGTGGGAAGGTAATCATCGATGGGGGACGCACTCGTTCAGCTCGGAATCGACTGGCCCAGGTTCATCGCCCAGACGATCAACTTCGCGATCGTTCTCTGGGTCTTGAACCGGTTCGCCTTTCGACCGGTTCTGCGGCTTCTCGAAGAGCGCCGGGCGCGCATCGCGGAAAGCCTGCAAAACGCCGAGCGCATCCAGAAGGAGCTTGCGGCGGCCGAAGAGGCGCGAAGGGAGATCCTGCAAAAAGCGAATGCGCAGGCTTCCCAACTCATCGCCGATGCCGAGCAGACGGCTCGGCTGCAGGGAGAGAGGCTGCTCAAGGAAGCGACAGAGGAATCCGAGCGCATTTTGGAGAAGGCTCGGGCGCGGACGGAGCAGGAGCAGCGGGAGAGCCGTGCCGTCGTTCGCCGTGAGGTAGGAGAGCTCGTGCTCGCCCTTACCGCGAAGGTCTCCGGGAAAGTGCTTTCCGCCGAGGACCAGGAGCGGCTCCGAGCAGAGACCGTGGCGCAACTTTCTTCTCCCAATCGCGGCGACACTCTGCCCGCCGCGGACGCCCAAAGGAACTGAAGGGAAGCGTTTCGACGTGAAGATTTCCCGGCAGGCGCGACGCAAAGCAAAGATCCTCTTCCGGCTCTGCCTGGATGGCGAGGCCCTGGATCCGGGGCGGGTGCGGCAAGTCGTGGCGGCGCTTCTCGATCAGAAGCCGCGCGGCTATCTTCCGATCCTGCAGCGCCTTCGCCGGTTGATCGCCTACCGGGTCGCCGAAAACACCCTCTCCATCGAGAGCGCGGCCCCTCTGCCGGACGAGGGCCGCTCGCTCTTTTCCGAGCTGGAAGCCCGCTACGGCGCCGCGCTCGAAAAGCGCTACTCGGTCCGTCCGCAGCTGATCGGCGGCATGCGCATCCAGAAAGGGAGCACAGTCTGGGACGGTTCCATCTTCCAGAGGTTGCAAAGATTGGAATCTTCGTTAGCCTAAGAATCGTTCCGTTTCTATCACCCAACCCACATCACTTTCACTACCATGAGCACCTTACTCGAAGAGATCGAAAATCGGATCGCCGACCTGCGGCGGGAAGTCGCCAAGACCGATGTGGGCACCGTCCGGGAAACGGGCGACGGCGTCGTGAAAATTGAAGGGCTCGGCAATGTGGGCATGAACGAGATCCTGGAATTCCCCGAGCGGCGGGACTCCTTCGGCCAGCCGATCCGCGCCCTGGCTCTTAATCTCGAGGAGACGGAGGTCGGCGGGGTGATTCTCGGGGAGTTCACCGAGATCCGCGAGGGAGACCCGGTGCGCTCGACAGGGAAGCTGCTTCATGTCCCTGTGGGAAAGGAACTTCTTGGGCGGGTGCTCAGCCCCTTGGGCCAGCCCCTGGACGGAAAGGGCCCTATCGAGTCGGCGACCTTCTATCCGGTGGAGAGGATTGCGCCCGGAATCATCCGGCGCCGCTCCGTCAGTCAGCCCGTCCAGACCGGGATTGCCGCAATTGACAGCATGATCCCCATCGGCCGCGGGCAGCGGGAGCTGATCATTGGCGATCGCGCCACGGGCAAAACCACGATCGCGGTCGACACGATCCTCAATCAGGCCCGGATCAATCGCGCCAATGAGGGAAATCCCGGCTACCGGCCGCTCTACTCGATCTATGTCGCCATCGGCCAGAAAAACGCCAACGTCGCGCGTGTGCTCGATGTCCTCGATTCCCATGACGCCCTTGCCCATACGATCGTCGTCGTCGCGGCGGCTTCCGAGCCGGTGACGCTCCAATATCTCGCGCCCTTCGCGGGTGCGTCCATGGGCGAGTGGTTCATGGAGAACGGCATGGATGCCCTCGTCGTCTTCGACGATCTCTCGAAGCATGCGGTCGCCTATCGCCAGCTTTCCCTGGTCCTGAAGCGTCCTTCCGGGCGTGAAGCCTATCCGGGCGATGTCTTTTACCTCCACTCCCGCCTTTTGGAGAGAGCGGCGCGCACGAGCGAGCGGTACGGCAATGGAAGCTTGACGGCCCTACCGATCATCGAGACCCAGGCCGGAGATGTCTCCGCTTATATCCCGACGAATGTCATCTCGATCACCGACGGTCAGATCTATCTGGAGACCGATCTCTTCTATCAAGGCATTCGGCCGGCGATCAGCGTGGGGCTTTCCGTCTCGCGGGTCGGCTCGGCGGCGCAGATCAAAGCGATCAAGCAGGTGGCCGGCAAAGTGAAGCTCGAACTCGCCCAGTTCCGCGAACTGGCCGCCTTTGCTCAATTTGCCTCGGACCTGGATCCCGCGACCAAGGCCAAGCTCGACCGCGGCGCGAGGATCGTGGAAATCTTCAAGCAACCCCAGTACAACCCTATCTCAATCGAAGTCCAGGCGGCCACTCTCTGGGGCGTGCAGAACAACTTCTTCGATGCGGTGCCGGTGCCGCAGCTCAAGGCGTTTCAGGAAAAGCTCGTCCAATTTCTCCAAAGCCGGTATCCGGCGGTCCTCGAGGAGATTCGTCAAAAAGGCGCCTTCGATGAGGGGATCACGAAGTCGCTCAAGGGGGCATTCGAAAACTTCACGCAAACCTATACCGCGTAGGCGCTCGACCCGCTTTCCGCCACTCTCCCCATGGCCAGCACCCGCGAAATTCGAAGAAGAATCCGGTCGGTCAAGAACACCGCCCAGATCACGAAAGCGATGCAGATGGTCGCCGCCTCCAAGATGCGACGAGCCCAGCTACGTGCTCTCGAAGGCAGGCCCTATCATAAGCTTCTGGAGGAGATCGCGCAGAGCCTCGTTCCGCAGGCGAATCAACTCCGGCATCCTCTGCTCAACCCGCGTCCGGTCCGCCGGCGCGCGGTGCTCGTGATCGCGACCGATAAGGGACTTTGCGGCTCACTGAATACCAACCTCTTCCGAGAGATTTTCCATCGGCATGCACCCGACCGGGTTTATGTCAGCGTCGGCCGAAAGGCGAGGAGCTTTCTTGCCAACTTGCCGAACCCCACGGGGGCGACGCTGCTTGCCGCCGATTTCGAGTTGCGCGACAACCTGACGTTCCGGGAAAGCAAGCGGATCAGCCGCTTCCTTCTGGACAAATTTGCGAGCGGAGAGATCGATGCAATCGAGATCGCGCATTCCCACTTCGTCAACGCCCTGGTGCAGACGACCGAGATTCGCCCGCTGGTCCCACTTGCGCGGGAAAGCCTCTCCCAGGGCCAGCCTGCAGCGGCGGCGCCGGCGGTGCCGGACAATTTCGAGCCTTCGCCGGAAGAGCTCCTCGATGCGCTTTTGCCCTTTTTCGTCGACTGGAACATCTATCTGGCGATTCTGGATAGCCTTGCCTCGGAGCATAGCGCCCGCATGATCGCGATGAAGAATGCGACCGAAAACGCGAAGCAGTTGGTTGGCGATCTGACGCTCGAGTACAATCGGGCGCGCCAAGAAGGAATCACCCGCGAGCTCTTAGAAATCGCCACGGCGCAGATTGCGCTCGAGTGAGGCTCTGCGCGGAGAGGAGAAATCGTTCATGAGTACAGGTAAAATTGTCCAAGTCATCGGTCCGGTCGTGGACCTCGAATTCCCGGAAGCGGAGGTTCCCGCGATTTACAACGCCCTGTTGGTCCGCTTCACACGGGAGGATGCTCCCGTCGAGCTCACGCTCGAAACGCAGCAGCATCTGGGCGAAGGGTGGGTTCGGGCCGTGGCTATGTCGAGCACCGATGGGCTCCGTCGGGGCATGGAAGCGGAAGACACGGGAGCGCCCATTTCGGTGCCTGTGGGACCTGCGGTCCTCGGGCGGATTTTCAACGTGCTGGGGGAGCCGGTCGATGAGCGCGGTCCCGTGGCCGCGACGAAGCATTACCCGATTCATCGACGAGCACCCGATCTGGCGGCCCAGAGCACCAAGGCTGCGATTTTGGAGACCGGGATCAAGGTCATCGACTTGATCTGCCCCTTTCTTCGGGGCGGGAAGGCGGGCGCCTTCGGGGGCGCAGGCGTCGGCAAGACCGTCGTGATCATGGAGTTGATCAATAACATCGCTAAGGCGCACGGAGGCTTTTCGGTCTTTGCCGGCGTGGGCGAAAGGACTCGTGAGGGAAACGACCTCTACAACGAGATGGCGGAGGCGAAGGTCATCAACTTGGAAAATCTCTCCGAATCCAAGGTTGCCCTGGTTTACGGGCAGATGAACGAGCCGCCCGGAGCCCGGCTGCGGGTCGGTCTCTCCGCTCTCTCGATGGCGGAATATTTCCGGGACGAGATGAATCAAGACGTCCTTCTCTTCATCGACAACATCTTCCGATTCTCCCAGGCCGGCTCCGAGGTCTCCGCTCTCTTGGGCCGCACGCCGAGCGCCGTCGGCTACCAGCCGACTCTCGCCTCGGAAATGGGAGCGCTGCAGGAGCGCATCACTTCGACCCGAAGCGGCTCGATCACCTCGTTTCAAGCGGTCTACGTCCCTGCGGACGACCTCACCGACCCCGCGCCGGCGAATACGTTCGCTCACCTCGATTCGACGATCGTCCTGGAGCGGTCGATCGCCGAGCAGGGGATTTATCCTGCCGTCGATCCGCTTGCCTCGACCTCGAAGGCGCTTACGGCGGACATCGTGGGAGAGGACCATTATGGTGTGGCCCGAGGCGTGCAGCGCGTTCTTCAACGCTATAAGGACTTGCAGGACATCATTGCGATCCTTGGCATGGACGAACTCTCCCCCGAGGACAAGCAGACGGTCTTCCGGGCCCGCAAGATTCAGCGTTTCCTAAGCCAGCCCTTCCATGTCGCGGAGATCTTCACCGGGACCAAGGGGGAATATGTTCCCGTAGCCGAAACCATTCGGGGGTTTCGCGAAATTCTCGACGGAAAGCACGACGAGGTGCCCGAGGGGAATTTCTACATGAAGGGCACGATGGACCAGGTTGTGGCGAGCGGGAAATGAGTCAGCTCCAGGTCCATATCGTCACTCCGGAAGGGGTGCGCTTTGCGCAGGACGCAGAAATGGTAACTCTTCCCGGAGTGGAAGGAGAAATGGGCGTCTTTGCGAATCACGAGCCCTTGATCACGCGCATCGTGCCGGGAGAGCTTGTGCTTCAAACGGGGGAAGAGCGAAAGGTCCTCGCGGTCGGAGAAGGCTTTGTCCGGATTTCCGCGGACCGCGTCGTGCTTCTGTGCGACATGGCCCTTTACGAAGAGGAGATCGAGGAGGCCAAAGTCGCGGAAGCGGTCGAGCGGGCGCAGCAGGCCTTGCGCCAAAAAGAGCTTGGCGAAGAGGAGCAAGCGGCCACGGCTGCTCTCCTGGCCCGGTCTCTCGCTCAACTCAAGGTGAAACGCCGGCGCCGCCCGGCCTAACTGCTCGTGCCCTCCTCGCTCGCTCTTGCGGATGCTCAGACCATCGGCACCGAACTGGCGATCCGATGGGTGGATGGCAGGGAAAGTTACCTCCCTTTGGAGCTTCTTCGGCGCAACTGTCCTTGCGCCCTTTGTCAGGGGGAAAGCACCGCGACGGCGACCTTTGCTCCCAAGCAGACGAACTATTCCCCGGCAAGCTTTGTCGTGCGCTCCCTCCAGCCGGTCGGAGGATATGCGCTCCAGATCGTCTGGGCGGACGGCCACGCAACGGGCATTTATCCCTACTCCTATCTACTCTCGCTTGCCGAAGAAGAGCCTCCCTCGGGATGAAGGTTTCCCGGGGCCTTCGCCCGACCTGGGGCGTTGCCTTGCGTCCTTTCCCGACTCCCTCTATGCTGCTCTCTACAATCCGTGCACCCGGCTAATCCTGCCTCTCCCGTTCTCGATCGGATTCACTCCGCCGTAGCAGAGCTTCCCGTCCGGCTTCTCGCCGCGGTTTCCGGAGGGCTCGACTCCTGTGTACTCCTTGATTCGCTGGTTCTAGCCGGGAAGAAGCCGATCGTTCTTCACCTGGACCACGGGTGGCGTCCAGAGAGTGGGGAGGATGCGGTCTTCGTCGGGCGGCTTGCGGCCTCCTACGGGCTTCCTTTCCTGGAAGAAAAGGCCGCCTCGGGCGGATTGGGTTCGGAGGCGATGGCGAGGAAGCGGCGATATGACTTTTTCGCGCGAGCCGCCCGCTCGGTGGAATGCCGCGATCTCGCCTTGGCCCATCATGCAGGCGATCAAGTGGAAACCCTTCTTCTGCAACTGCTGCGCGGTGCAGGCTCCCATGGGCGGGGAATGCGGGAAACCGAAGCGTACGGCAGTCTATGCCTTCGCCGGCCTTTTCTCTGGGTCGAACGGAGCCTGCTTCGGGAGTACGCAAAAGTTCGCAAACTTTCATGGCGTGAGGATCGCTCGAACCAGGATCGCCGCTACCTTCGAAACCGAGTTCGCCACGAGCTTCTCCCCTATCTGGAGGAGCGCTTTTCTCCCCATATTCGTCGCTCCTTGCTCCGCTTCTGCCGAGTGAGGGTGGCCGAAGAGGAGTGGATGACCGAGCTTGTCCGTGAAAGGGCCGAGAGAAGCAGACTCTCGATCGCGGAACTTCAGGACTCTCCCCTGGGCCGGCAGCGGCGGCTGATCCATCTCTGGCTTCGCCGGCGAGGCGTCCCGGACCTTTCCCTGGACGACGTCGAGTCGGTCCGGCGGATCGCCCACGGACGGCGCAGCGCCAGCCAGTTCACCCTAGCCGGCGGGTGGAATGCGGTTCGGGAGGATGGGGAGATCTGTCTGAAGCACCAGCCACTGCCATGCGTCTCAATCAATACTTAGCCCGCTGCGGCCTCGGATCCCGCAGGGGTGTGGAACCGCTCATCTTCGAAGGCAGGGTGACGGTCAACGGGCTGGTCCAAAGCGGCCTCGCCGTTCAAGTCGAGGAGGGGGACGCAGTTGCCATTGATGGTCGTCCGGTGCATCCCGCGTCGACCCTTACGGTTCTTCTCCACAAGCCGAGAGGATTTCTCTGCACCTCCTCCGATCCCCGGGGACGCCAGACCGTTTACGAACTTCTGCCTCCGCGCTGGAGAAGCCTCCGTTATATCGGCCGTCTCGATCGAGACAGCGAAGGGCTCCTGCTATTCACCAGCGATGGTCTCCTGATCCAACGGCTGGCCCACCCGCGACACAAAGTTTCGAAGGTCTACGAGGTGGAATGCGATCATCCTTTGGAGGCAACTCGTGTCGCTACCCTTCTCCGCGGATGCCGCATCCAGGGGCGAACGGCCTCCCTCGACTCCTTCCATCTCCTTGGCTCGCGGCGCGTTCGCGTCGTGGTCCATCAGGGAATGAAGCGTCAAATCCGGCTGATGTTCCAAGGTCTCGGCTATAAGGTCATTCGGCTTGTCCGCGTGGCTTTAGGCCCGCTCACTCTCGGCTCGCTTGCGGCCGGTCAATACCGGCTCCTTTCCAGAAGCGAGACCGAAGCGCTTCTGCACGCAGCGGCTCCGTCTTCTCCAGCCGCCCCAGGGAGGCATCGCGCCCGCTCTTTATGAATCCCTCCATTTCGCCTTGGGGAGGCCGTTTCCACGAAACACCCGATATCCTGTTCCGACGTTTTTCCGAATCGGTCAGCTTCGACCAGCGTCTCTATCGGCACGATATTCTCGGAAGCATCGCTCATGCGACCATGTTGCACGAAGCGGGTCTGCTGGGCGCCGAAGAACGCGAAGAGATCGTCCGCGGATTGGAAGCCATTCAAGAAGAGATTGCTAAAGGCGTTTTCCCCTGGTCGACCGATTGGGAAGATCTCCACATGAATATCGAGCGGGCGCTGATCGCCCGCACTCCGTGCGGAGCAAAGCTGCACACCGGCCGAAGCCGGAACGATCAGGTCGCCACGGCCCTGCGGCTTTGGGTGAAGGAAGAGATCGATTCCGACAGGGAAGCCATTCGCGCCGTCCAGTCGGCCTTGGTCGATTGGGCGGAGCGGGACGTCGATGTCCTGATTCCGGGCTACACGCATCTCCAGCGGGCGCAGCCGGTTCTGCTTGCCCACCATCTGCTGGCCTATGTGGAAATGCTTTCCCGCGATTCCGACCGGCTCCGTGAGGGCCGGAAGCGGGCGGACGTTCTACCCCTTGGGAGCGGAGCGCTCGCCGGGAGCACGCTTCCTCTGGATCGCCATCGGGTCGCGGAACTTCTCCATTTCTCGCAAGTGGCGCGCAACTCCATGGATGCGGTGAGCGACCGGGACTTCGTGGTGGAATACCTGGCTTCTTTGGCACTGCTTGGAACGCATCTCTCCCGCTTTGCGGAAGACTTGATTCTCTGGTCGAGCAGCGAGTTTGGACTCGCGTCGCTTCCGGAAGGCTTCACGACGGGATCGAGCCTGATGCCCCAAAAGAAGAATCCGGATGCACTCGAGCTGGTTCGCGGGAAGACGGGTCGCCTCTCTGGCAATCTTCTTTCGATCCTGATCCTGCTCAAGGGGCTGCCTCTGACCTACAACCGTGACCTACAGGAGGATAAAGAAGCCCTGTTTGATAGTGCCGACACCGCACTCGGCTGTTTGCGGATCCTGGCGGCACTGATCCCCGGCGTCGTCGTCCATCGGGACCGGTGCGAGCAGGCCGCTTCCGATCCCATGCTGCTCGCCACGGATCTTGTCGATTGGCTTGTCAATCATGGGATGGCTTTTCGGGAGGCCCATCACGCGGTCGGCCGGCTGGTCGCTCTCGCCGAATCGAGGGAAGTCTCCCTTGCCGAGCTTCCCGCCGAAGACGTTGCTCCTCTGCACCCCAAGCTTCCTAGCGAATGGAACGAGATTTGGAGCCCTCGAGCGGCGATCGAGAGAAGGCAGACGGAGGGTTCTTCCCGCCCTATCTTCGTGCGAGCCGAGATCGAGCGGTGGCGAAGAGAGCTGCGCTCGGCATAGACGTCGCCCCCTTGCCGAAGCGCTGAGGGGAAGCAGGCTTACGAACGGCTGATTTGCGAGGCGGAGACCGGGGCGACTCTCCCACGTTCGTCCGCCCGCCGCTTCCACCAAGCCCAGGAACACCAGAGGGCGAAGAGGAGTTGGGCCAGAGCAAAGCCGGCTACGGGGCCGACCGCACCGCTGCCGAAGCCATAGCTGTGCAGACCCTTGCCCAGCACATAGTTGACTCCGTACCAGGCCATCAGAACGCTCAGGAAGCAGAGGACGGAGCCGATGGCGAGGCCGAACTCGCCCCACCAGCCGGCGATGCGTCCGTGAAGCAGGGCCAGGTAGCAGAGGAGCGACACCAGAGCCCAAGTCTCTTTCGGATCCCAATCCCAAAAGCGGCCCCAGGAATAATTGGCCCAAACCGCCCCAAGCACGACCCCGGCCGCAAGGAAGAAGACGCCGATCTGCAGACAGCGGTAGATATATTGTGTGAGAATGGGCTCCTGCCGCTTTTTGTCCGGAGCTTGCCGCAACCATCTCCATAGATAGAGATCTCCCAATCCGAGCGCCAAGCCGAAGGCAGCGTAGCTCAACGTGACGCTCAGGACGTGGACCGTGAGCCAAAAGTTATTCCGGAGAACCGGGACCAAGGGCTGGAGAGAGGGATCGAAAATCAGGGGCTGGGTTTGAACGAAAAGAAGGCAGAGAACCGCAATCGGCATCGCGGCCAGAAGAAGATAGCGGGAGCGGTAGACCGCTTCGAGCAGGAGCGCGAACAGGACGACTCCGAAGGCCACCCAGATCACCGACTCGTACATGTTCGTGACCGGCGGCCGGCCGGCCAGCAAGATTCGACAGGCAAAGCCGTAGATCTGGAAGAGAAGACCGGTCAAAGCCAAGCCCCATCCAGCGAAATAGCCGAGCCGGCGCCCCCATGCGCTGGTCAAAGCAAGACAAATCGCCGCCGCGGCGTAGCAGATCCAGGCCCATCGCCAAGGTTGGAGTTCGCGATAGGCTTCCTCGAAGCGGAGCTTCCCCGCCTCGGGGTAGCGGGCAGGGCTTAGGCTCCGCAGCTCCTCTGCCAGGGCCAAGGCGGCGGTGCCGGCTTCCGCATGTTTGCCGGAGAGCACGGCGGCCCGCATCTTGTCCCAAGACTCCTCCAATTTCGTCGTGACCTCGACCGGGTAGACCGCCTTCGCTTCGGCGAGCGTAAGCCACTTCTTCTCTGTTCCCGCCGGCTCGGGAACGATCGTCAAGGCGCTACCGGAAACAATACGCGAGAAAAGATCCATTCGATCCGTCAGCCCGCGCACGGCTCGTTCGATCTGAGCCTGGGATGAGTCCTCCCCCTCGGCCGATCTCCCACTGGCTCCTAAGCGGAGCACGAGAGCCCGCAAGGCCGGATTGCTGCTCAATTCGTCATAGGAAAAGCGTGTCCGCGAGGGGGGAAGGCCGAGGGCCTCCCGCAGGATCGGCTCGCCGACCAGAAGGATGGGCTCCTTTTCCCATCCATCGGGGGAGAGCCAAAGGGAGAGCAGGAGAGGCAGCGCCTCCATCTTCCCCCGATCGGGTAGGGCGACACTCTGTTTGCCGGTGAGCAGAAGACAGCTTTCGCTGGCAAAACTCGTCAGCGGTTTCTTTCTTCCATGATCTTGAACGGCGATTTGCGCGAAGTCCCGTTCCCAGGCGGTCTTGGCCCCCGCCGAGGAGGAGCAAATCGCCCAGAAAGAGAGAAAACAAGAAAAAGAGAGGAGAACGGCACGCATCGGTTTGCGCCGAGATTAATCATCGAATATATAGTAAGCAATCTCGCGATAGAGAGAAAAATCTCCTTGTCATGGGCAATTCTTTCGGCTGCTCCGTCTTTTTGTCTCCCTTATTATGCAATACGCGGTCGACTGCCCGAAGGGCGTTTTCGGCACCTTGACCGCCGGCTCAAGCCTGGTCGATCCCCTTATCCCCTATGACCCATTCCTCCTTCTCTTCGATTGAACAAGTGCTCGACGATCTTCGCCAAGGAAAGTTGGTGATCGTCGTCGACGATGAGGATCGAGAGAACGAAGGAGACTTCGTCGCATCCGCACAGCTCTGCTCGCCGGAGACGATCAATTTCATGGCCCAGCATGGCAGGGGGTTGATTTGCGTGCCCATCACCCGGGAACGGGCGGACGAGCTCAGCCTGGCTTGGATGGTTGCTCCGCAGCAGAACACGGCTCTCCAGGGGACTCCCTTCACCGTTTCGGTCGACTACACGATCGGTACCCGAACCGGGATTTCAGCGGCCGACCGGGCCCAGACGGTTCGTGCCTTGGCCGATCCCCATGCGGTGCCTGCCCACTTTTGCCGGCCGGGCCATATCTTTCCGCTCCGGGCAGCCGAGGGAGGGGTGCTCCGGCGCGCAGGGCATACCGAGGCGGCCGTGGATCTCATGCGGTTGGCTGGGCTTTTCCCTGCGGGAGTGCTGGTCGAAATTTTGAACGCAGACGGAACGATGGCCCGAGTACCCGACCTCCTTCGCGTGGCTTCCGAGTTCCATCTGAACATTGTCACGATCAAGAGTCTGATCGCCTACCGATTGCGGACAGAGTCGCTGGTAGAAAAGGCCATTACCGTGTCTCTACCGACCGTCTTCGGCCATTTTTCCCTGACCGCCTTTCGGGACGTACTGACCGGGCAGGAACATCTGGCGCTCACGAAGGGGACTTGGTCTCCGGAGGAAGCCGTGCTGACTCGGGTCCACTCGGAGTGCCTGACCGGAGACGTGTTTCATTCGTTGCGCTGCGATTGCGGGGAGCAGCTCGCGCTTGCATTAGCGCGAATCGAGCAGGAGGGGAAAGGGGCTCTCCTTTATTTGCGACAAGAGGGCAGGGGGATCGGCCTGCTGAACAAGCTGATGAGCTATAAGCTTCAGGAGGCGGGGCTCGACACCGTGGAGGCGAACGTCGCCCTTGCTTTCGCCCCGGACAACCGGGATTACGGGATCGGCTGCCAGATTCTTCGCGCCTTAGGCGTGCATCGCCTGCGGCTTCTGACGAATAATCCAATCAAGCGGATCGGGATCGAAGGGTATGGGCTGGAAATCGTGGAGCGCATTCCTCTCCATGGGGAGCCGAACCAGTACAACCGGCGCTATTTGCAAGCCAAGGTGGACAAGCTCGGTCATCTCATCCCGAATGCGCTCTTCGAGGGGCTTCCTCCCGACGCAAAACTCACCGATGGTTGAGTTTCCTTCCGTGGATTCTTTCTATTCCTTCCGGAGCCGTTGGTCCGGCTGGCTGGGCCCGGCGCTACTCTCGGCCCTCCTGCTCCTAAGCGGAATTCCTCAACTGCCGGCGCAGGAACCCACGCAACAGGAGTGGATCGTGATCAGCGGTGGACCGGCGCTTCGATTTTTCGAACACGGCAAAACCGATTCACACGACAAGTATTGGGGCAACTTCATTCGGGCGGCCGTTGCCCGACTCGAGCAGTTGCAGTTGCAGGCGCAAGGAAGGTCGGGAATCACCATAACATGGCTCGTCTATCGACCGGCCTACGCCTCTCGCGGCCAGGAAGAGAAGCTCGACATCCTCCGCAACATCGTCGACCAGGCAAATGAATTGAAACTCGCTCTCCTCTGGTTCGACAGCACCGAGCAGCTCGTCAACTACATGAATGCCGGACATGATCGGAAAGTCATGCCGATTGGGAGCCTGGATTATTTCGGCCATGCGAATCGAGCCTGCTTGATGTTCGACTACAGCACCTATTTTGACAACATGTCGAAGGGATACCTTCATGAGAAGGATCTGCGTCAGATCGAGCGGAAGGCGTTTCTCCGGCGGGCAACGGTGAAAAGCTGGGGCTGCCACACAGGGGAGGACTTTTCTCTCTGGTGGAAGCGACGGTTCGGGCTTCCCATGGTCGGCGCCGTGGGGCGCACGGACTATGCCACGGCAAGCCTGCCGTATCTGTCCAAGGGAGCGAAGTGGACCCAGTGATCCTCGCCCGCCGCTCTCTCTCGCTGGGCGGCCTTCTCTCCTCTCTCCTTTTGCTTTCCTTGGCGCACGGAGAGGAGCTCCCTTCGCAAGCGACTCCACCACCCGCGCCGGTTCTCCCTTCGGCAAATCCGAGCGATGCGTCCGCCACTCCGGCCGGCGAAGCCGTCGCATCCGCGCAACCCGTCCTGCCGCCTCCGCAGCAGGCCCCGGAACCATTGACTCCACCAGCGGGCGTGCAGGTCGAGGAGTTTGTCGGACACCGTTCGTACGACAAGGATGGAAGTGGATGGGGTTGGGTAAAACGTGCCAATGAGCCCTGGTCGGCCGCCAAATGGGTCGTATTCGAGGAGACTCCCGGAGGCGTTGTCGCGCCGTGGAGACTGCTGAATAAAAAACGGACCGCTGATCAGGACTTTGACTATCGCCTGCGCGGCTATGTCGCTCCGTTCTCCGTATACGACCCCCATACCGACGAATTTTTGGCCGTGTTCGTTCCCGAGCGCGTGGAACCGATCGGCCGGGCGGCAGCTCCGCCGGAGCACCCTGGACCTCCCTTCCATCGAGTACGGGTTCCCGACTTAACCTCCTCAGTATTCGTGACCGACCCGAACATTCAAGCGCCCACCCCCTTTCGCTGATGGGCGAGCCCTGCAGGCTCGCTATCCCCGTTTCCCTTCCCCCGGCTCTTCTTTCTTGCTCCAGCTTCCATCGGGCATCTGGACATATTCCCCGGGGAAAGCGTCGTCCTGCCACCGCTCTCCGTAGTGCGCCTCCACCCGGGATAGGCTTTCGCCCTGCTTTCTGGCCTCGGCCGAATAGAAAAGATAGCGGGATCGATTCTCTTCCTCGACGATTCGCACCGCATAGGAGCGGTAGGCGCTTTCCTGCGGTTCGGCGACGAATTGGAGATACCCGTTTCTGGTCTCCCCGATGATGCGGGCGTTCTTCAAGGACTGCACCTCCGCCATCCGCATTCGTCTTCTCTGCTGCAGATTGCTCGCCGGGGCTCGGGCCCCGGATTGCAGAGGCGGACTCCGGATCTCCGTATCCAAGTCGACGTCGAAGAACAGAGGCTGGGAAGATCGGAGCTGGAGCTGAGCGCAAGCGCTCAACGCGACGAGCAGGGGAAGGGTGAAGAGCAGCTTGCTCAACCTCGCCGGATCGCTTCGTTCACGACGCGTCCGACAACGCCTTACCTCGCCGCACGGAGGAGAAATTGGTGTCG
The DNA here is from genome assembly GCF_902143375.2 of Methylacidimicrobium tartarophylax. GTDB lineage: Bacteria > Verrucomicrobiota > Verrucomicrobiia > Methylacidiphilales > Methylacidiphilaceae > Methylacidimicrobium > Methylacidimicrobium tartarophylax. The sequence goes on from NZ_CABFVA020000116.1 coordinate 16,840, forward strand.
TAGTCGGCTCCACAGGTGAACGAACACCGGGGAAAAAAGATCCGGGCCAACACGAATTTCCCTTTCCAGATCGGGGATCCCGAGGAATCGCCCTTCGGAGATCTCCTCCGGATCCAGACGGAAAGGTCCGTCGGATTCCCCAAGATAGACCCAGACAAACTCGTTGCCGGTTTCTCGCTGCGCGTCGAGCTTGCAGACCGGCCGAAGAGAAATCGGGTGGGTGAGACCGAGTTCCTCGCCGAGCTCTCTCCTGGCGGCCTGCTCGTAGGTCTCCCCCGCGTGGAGATGGCCGCTGCAGGAAGAATCCCAAACCCCGGGATTGAGATCCTTCGCAAGCGAGCGTTTTTGCAAAAAGATCTCTCCTCGCGCATTGAAGAGGAGCGCGTGAACCGCGCGGTGGCGCAGTCCGTCCCGGTGAACACACGCACGGGTCTTTTGTCCGACGACGCGGTCTGCGGCATCCACAATATCGAAAAGCTCCGGGAGACCGTTCAACCTTTCACCCTTTCGTCCGCCGTTCCCTCCTTCCATGCCCCTTTTTCCCCTTCAAGGCAAGATCCTCCCCTTGGGCGACCCGGTTTTTGCTTCCTCCGGTTCCCGGAAGGCAGAATGTCCGCCTGCTTATCCTTTGCCAAGATCGCCATTTTGATCGGAAAGGCCCTCGATTCGACGGCGCTCTTCCAGGCGCCGTAAGGCGCCTTGCAGGCGAGATCGGGACGGGGAGGGGGGACTGCCGCCCGCGCTAGGAGCGGAAGGGCTTCTTACCGGATTCTCCTGCACTGGGTCGGAAAAGCCGGTGCGGGAGGGGGGCGGGGAAGCGGACACTTCCAAGACAAGCGTCTGCGCCTCGGAAGATCGGGTCTGCCGCAAGGGAGAAAAGTTCCACAGACGCACCGCCATTCCGCAAAGGACAGCACCCAGGGCGGAGAGCAGGAGGGTACAGAGAGGAAGGGTGAGACCCACGAAGAAAAAGGTGACGACGGAGACGGCGACCAGAGAAGCGAAGAGAATGGCAATGGCCGAGATGGCGCCGAGGACAGGAAGCCTGACGAAAAGTCGCGCCCCCCAAAGGCAGAAGGCAAAAGCCATCACGGCGGCGAGAAACCAGGGAAGCGGACGGATCAGATCTCCTTCGACGATCTGTCGGGTAATCTGCATCTGGAGTTCCACGGGCGTCATGGGCCCCAACGGAGTCACCATTTTCGGAACGATTGCTCCATCGGTCACGCCGATCCAGACCTGCCTCCCGCGAAGAAGGGGAAGCTCGTCTTCGCTCAACCGTCCTCGGGATGCCTGATTGGCAGAAACGAGATAACTATCGTAATCCACGCGCGGGATGGTCTTCGGGGAGTGGCGATAGCGCAGGGCGATCCGCCCCTCGGCATCCACGGGAATCGTCCGGAGTCGCTTCCCATGCCGGTCGCGAAGGATGATGGCGTGACCCAAGCGCACGGTCGCCTGGGCCAGATCCGCCCCGAGGTAGACGGCCCCCGCCTGCAGCGCCAGAGAGGGAACCAGTGCCTCCTTGACTCGGAAGACCAACGGGAGAGAGCGGACCTCCTCGGAGCCGACATCGAGATTGGCTAACCCGACGGGGCTTGCGCCGGCAAAGGTTGCTCCCGGCCAGATCACGGAGCGATACTCTGTCAAGTCGCTGAGCTTGGCCGCGCCCGGAAGGCGCATCGCCCTGGGGGGGAGCGGTTCCCCCTGCTGCTCGCCCAACAGCGCATCCGCCGCGAAACAGACATGCTCCATGCGCCGGACAAGAGAGGCAAACGTCTGATCGAAGGAGCTCATCTTCGTCCCGTTTTCACTCAAGAGAACCTCGAAGACGACGCTCTGAGGAATCTGTTCCAGCAGTCCGCGCAGGCAAAGGGCGTATTCGAGCCGAGGCCATGGCCAGGGCCGGTCGGCCGGAATGTGGTCGATGGCGATGAGAGCGAAGTGGCTGCTCTTCGAATCGGAAGCGGGAATCTCTTCCCAGCGGGCGACCTTCTCCTCCCATCCTGACAGGATGCCCTGATAGGCAAAGAGCGTCAGAAGAACGCACCAGAGGGAGGCCAGCAGCCCCGCAACCCGAAGGCTCCTTTTCTCGTGCGGCGGCAATCCGGACCTTGCCGGAGACGGAGAACCCTGGTCAGTTTGCATCGGGCAGTTTTTCCCATCCACGATCCCGCTTCGCAGGAAACATCCGTTCCAACTCTCGTTCCCACCGCCGGACTCGATATTTCAGGGTGCGTGCTTCCTTCTTTGCCTCGGCGATTCGCGTCCGAAGCCAGGCCTCGACTTTCGGTCCCGTCGTCTTCTCCCACGCGCCTCGTCCGCAGCCCCATGCCAAATCTTTTCGATAATTTCCGAGTTCTTGAAGCAAGCGTGCCAGGGTCTTCTCCGCTTGCGAGACCCTTTCGGCCAGCCAGGAAAGCGTTTCTCCTTCGACCATGGCGCTGTCGTCCTGGAGGCACATGGACTCCAATAGCTCGAGGTCACCCGCCTGATAGGCGAGTTGTACGGCCCTCCACTGCTCCATCTGCTTCCCATCTCCCGCCCCATTCACGTCCGGATGGAGTCTTCTGGCCATGATCCGGTATGCCTTTTTCAGCCGCCTCCGCCTCTCCCCGGTCTCCCCGGCCTCTCGGATTGCCCAATCGAGGCACCCGCCCTTCGAATCCTTCGGCGATTCGGGTGTCTGCGACGGGCGCCCGGAGGAGCGCCTCTCCAACAGATGACGATAAGCCAAGGCAGGACCTTGCTCTTTGAGGCAGCTCATCGACTCGACCTCGAAGACAAGCCGTCGGAGTGCATGGAGACATTCTTCCGCTCGCGCAAGTTCCCGCGCCAATCGGGGAAACTGCTTTTGGGTCCAGCAACGGAAGCGCTCTCGTTCGCCGGATAGAAACGCATGGATGCGCGCGCGTACCCGGCCAAGCCGTTTCTGGATCCGCCGATAGCGCCTTTCCCAGTCTTTGCGGATCGATGCCTCCTCTATGAGCAAGAGGGAGCGACAGGGCGGGGAGAGCGGCCGGGAAGACCGAATTCGGAAGCGGGACCGTCGCAAAGAGGAGCCGCCGTTGTACAAGTTTGCTGGATCCTCCGTCTGCCAGCCTAAGCCGAAGAGGTCCCTCCACAAGGAAGTGGATTCGCTCGGACGGCTGCTCGGCGCTGGGAAAGAAGCCGCCTCCGCCTGAGTTCGAGGCGCCAGAGACCGCTAGGCGTACGTTCTAAACAGTGCCATCCTGCCATGAGAGCCACGGTCGACATGCTCGGTCCGTTTGACGCCGAAGCGCCAAACGCGCATGCTCTTCCCAGCTTATGGAAAGCTTGGGTTTGGTCAACTGTTTTGCCGCCGGCGGGCTGGTCTACGCCTTCGAAAAGGCGACTCTGGCGAGCAAGTTGATCCTCTTCCTGCTCCTCCTGGCTTCCTCGCTGAGCTGGACGGTTATCTTTGTTAAGTTCGGACAGCTTCGTTTCGCGCGGCGCCAGACCCAGCGTTTTCTCGAGAGACTTCGTCCCGGTTCCTGGTACGTGCCCTATGCCAACCGGGAGCGATTCCCGGGCTCTCCGGAGCACGCCGTCTATGCGGTCGCCTTTCAAGAACTCCTGCACCAAGCCCATTTCCCCTCGGTCGTAGGAGGACCTCCTCCGGAAAAGCTCCTTCCCGATATCCTGGTGAAGCCGCCTGCGGTCAAGGCGGTGCAGGGAGCGATCGAGCGCGAGCTCGGCATCCAGGGCCTGTTCCTGGAAGAGCAGATGGTGCTCCTGGCGACCGCTGCGTCCGGAGCGCCCTTCCTCGGCCTTTTAGGAACCGTGTGGGGGGTGATGGACGCGTTCAGCGACATTGCGATCGTGGGAAAGGCATCCCTCGCCGCCATGGCGCCGGGAGTCTCGGGCTCCTTGATCTGCACGGTGACCGGTCTTCTGGTGGCGATCCCGGCCCTTTTTGCGTACAATTTTCTCATTGCGACGATTCGTTCGCATACGATCCGAATGGAGAATTTTGCAGCGGAGTTGCAGAGCGAGTTGGAGCGCTCCTTTCTGGAGCCTGACTCATGAAGCGCTTTTCCCAGAGAATGTCGGCGCGAGGCTTTGCCGAGCTGAACGTGACTCCCATGCTCGATTTTGCTTTCACCCTGCTGGTCATCTTTTTGATTACGACGCCGCTCCTGGAAAGCGGAATCGACGTCTCCCTTCCGCAAGCCGCCGCCAACCGTCGGCCTCCCAACCCCCACTCGGTCCAGACGGTCACGGTCACTCGGGCGGGCGGTCTCTTTTGGAATCGTGAGCCGATCACGATCGCTCAGCTTCCCGGCCGGGTTGCGGAAGCACTCCGGCTTCATCCGGATCTGGCGGTTGCAGTCCGGGCCGACAAAGATCTCCGATACCAGGAACTGGTCAGCGTTTTCGACACGCTCCAAGCCGGGGGAGTTCCCCAAGTGGCTCTCGTCCATGCCGAGGAAGCTGCGGGCCTTCCTCCCGCTACCCCTTGACGCCCCTCTCCTTCCGCCATCAGAATGGAACTGCCGTGACGCGAGACTCGATCTCCCGCAAGCCATCCCTTCCGAAGGAGCAGCCTTCCCATGCCCGGGCCTTCCGGCGAACCTATCCGCTGGTCGCCGCCGGCCATCTTCTCGCCCTGCTTCTTCTCCTCGTGCTCGCCAAGTTCGTAGCGAGCCGCCCTGCTCCTGCGGCTTTCTTCTCCCCCGTTTCTGTGGACAAGACGGGGGCCGGCAACCATTCTCCGCCGCAAGCTCGTGCCGATTCTTCACCCTCCCCTGCCGAACCTACCGAAAGGAGAACTCCTTCTCCGGCTGCCCGCGCGGAGAAGGCGGCGAAGCCCGCCTCGTCCTCGATCCACCCCGCTCCCGTTCCCGTGAAGCCGGCGCCCTCCGTCCCGGTGGTGAAAAAGCATGTCGAGCCTCCCCGGAAGCCTTCCATTCGTCCCAACCTGGTCGAAGTGAGCCGCACTCTCCCGGCGGAGGCAACCCCTTCGAAGCCGCCTCCGGTCACCCACCGCAGCGTCGAGCCCTCGACGAAACCGAGCGAGCCCAAAACCGGGCCGCCCGGCAATGGAGAGGGGGGTGGCTCCTCCTCGAATGCTCCCTCGCTTGGGCCGAACTGGTACTATGCTCTCATTCGAGACCGTCTCTACGCCGCTTGGGATCAACCTCTCCACCTTTCGAGCCAAAACCTTGTCGCAAGGGTACGGATTTTCGTTGCCAAGGATGGTCGCATCTCTAAACCTGTCCTCCTTAACTCATCGGATAATGAGGAGTTCGACCGCACCGTTTTGGCTGCAGCTCACCAGGTGGAAACGGTGGGAGAGCCCCGTCCCCAGGACGTGGCCGAAGCCGTTACGGTCACCTTCCGCATGGTACACTGATTGGGTCCGTATCGGAAAGTCGAGAGCTGCGCGGGGAGTCCTCTTCCTCCTCCTGTTGGTTTTGCCTCTTTCTTCATCCTGGAGTCAGGTCGAGGTCACCGGGGGCAAGGCAGCGGTCGCCCTGCTTCCCTTTAGCGGCCCGGAAGGGGCCAAAGCGCATGCCATCGTGAGCGCCGATTTGACCCGGACCCTCCTGATTCAGGTGACTTCGGGCGCTCACGAGCGTTTCGAAGCATCCGCCACGGTGAGCGGCGGATCACTCACCGGCCGCCTCGTCGACCGGCATCAAAAAACTCCGCCGGTAGAGCGCACCTTTGCCGGAGATCTGCGCCGGATCGCCCATGAATTTGCCGATATGGTCACGCAGCAGGTCACCGGCGTCGCCGGGTTCGCGACCAGCCGCGTCGCCTTCATTTCACAGGAAACAGGCTATAAGGAGCTCTACGTCATGGATATAGACGGAGCGAACGTTCAGCGCATCACCGCAGACCGCTCGATCAGCGCCCATCCTCGCTGGAGTCACGACGGCGCCCTTCTCGTTTACACCTCTTATCGGAGCGGCTATCCTGATGTCTACATCGTGAAACTCGGCAAACGGACGCGGAGCCGAGTCGCATTTTTCCCCGGCATCAATTCGGGCGCCGCCTTCTCCCCGGATGACCTGACCTTGGCGCTGACCCTGAGTAAAGACGGCAATCCGGAAATCTACCTCATGCCGGTGGACGGTGGGGCGCCTCATCGACTGACGCGCAATCGGGCAACCAATACCTCTCCCTGCTGGTCTCCCGACGGCCAGGAGATTGTCTACACTTCGGACGAGCGGGGAAGTGTGCAGCTCTTCGTGATTTCCGCCCAGGGAGGATCGGCTCGCCGTCTGTTGACGGGGAATGCCTATAGCTCCGAGCCCGACTGGTCTCCCGACGGCAAAAACATCGCCTATGCCGCCCGGATCGCCGGCGAATTTCAAATCGGCGAGTATGCCCTCTCGTCAGCGACAGCGGTCGTGTTGAGTAGCGGCGGAGGGGAGGATCCATCCTGGACGAGGAACTCTCGCCACCTGGTGTTTGCCCGCGGGGGGTCCCTCTATCTCATGGATTCGGTTTCCAGACAGACCGCTCCTCTTCCGAACAGCCTTTCCCGTTGTTCCGAACCATCCGTCTCCCCTTGAACGCACATGAATTCCTTACCGCTCCTTCGCCGCTCGGGTTCGATCCGCCACTTCACCGGACTCTTTCTTTCGCTGGTGCTCCTCGTCTCTCTTGCGAGCTGCGCCAAGCCTAAGAAGAACGGCGGAGTCTCCGCTCCGGAGGAGGAATCCCTCACCACCTCTCCGCTGCCTAGCCGCGGGGACTTTAATCCGGAAACCGATGTCAACTATGCTCCGCTTCGCGCCGAGACCGTCTATTTTTCCTTCGACAGCTCGGCCATTCCGAGCGGAGAGCGAGGAAAGCTGGAAAAGGCAGCTCAGTGGATGGCCGAAAACCCGGATAGGTTGCTTCTCTTGGCAGGCCATTGCGACGAGCGGGGGACCGAGGAATACAATCGAGGTCTCGGAGAACGGCGGGCCCTCGCCGTCCGCGAATATCTCATCGGCCTCGGCATTTCGCCCCAGCGACTTCATACGATCAGCTATGGAAAAGACCGACCGGTAGCCCGCGGCCACAGCGAAGCAGATTATATCCGGAATCGGCGGGTGGAGCTGGGAGTCATCGAAAAGTAGCGGCTCCTCCTGACCGCTCTCCTCGCGGCGGCCGGATGCCGCAATCTTTGTCGTCGGCGCCGACTTACGGTATCCTACGAGGGTGGACGAACTCTTCCCGATCGCAAGCGTCACCGCATCACCCGTTTCGGAGGTCGCACCTTTGGCGGTACGACTGCGGCCGCGCGGCCTTGAGGAAATCGTGGGGCAGGAGTCTCTGCTCGCCCCGGGGAAGCCGCTGCGCCGCCTTGTCGATGCCGACCGGCTGGGCTCGGTGATTCTCTTCGGCCCTCCCGGCAGCGGTAAAACGTCTTTCGCCGAAGCGGTTGCCTGCGCGACGAAGCGGCCTTTCACGAGGCTCAACGCCGCTGATTCGGGCGTGCCCGAGCTGCGAAAGATCCTGGAGCGTGCTTCCGTCCATTTCTCGAGGCGGGGAGAGCCGACGATCTTGTTTCTGGATGAAATCCATCGTTTCAATCGTGCGCAGCAGGACTCTCTGCTTTCCGGAGTGGAAGAGGGGGTCATTCGCCTGATCGGGGCGACGACGCACAACCCATGCTTCGCTCTGAGCGCTCCTCTTCTTTCCCGATCGCAAGTCTTCGAGTTTACTCCCCTGTCTGCGACTCAACTGGATCAGATCCTCTCCCGCGCCCTGGAGGATTCCGAGCGCGGTCTCGGCCGCTTCCAGTGCCGACTCGATCCGCTGGCCCGACAACACCTTCTTGCCGCGGCACAGGGGGACGCCCGCCGGCTCCTCAACGCCTTGGAGGTGGCCGTTCTTTCCACCCCGCCTTCTCCGGACGGGAACATCGAGATCGACCGGGAAGCCGCCGAGAATTCGTGTCGGAGGAAGATGCCTCGCTACGATCGGGACCAGGATGAGCACTACGACACGATTTCGGCATTCATCAAGTCGGTTCGGGGGGGAGACCCGGATTCGAGCCTCTACTGGCTTGCGAAGATGCTCGTCGCCGGAGAAGATCCACGATTCATCGCCCGCAGGCTCGTGATCCTGGCGTCGGAAGACGTCGGACTTGCCGAACCATCGGCTCTTCCTCTCGCCGTCGCTGCGTGCCAGGCGGTGGAGCAGATTGGGATGCCGGAAGGCCGAATCCCCCTGGCGGAAGCGGTGATCTATCTCGCCACGCTGCCGAAGAGCAACTCTGCCTATGCGGCGATCAATCGGGCGATCGAGGCGGTGGAGAAAGGAGAGACCGTTTCCGTTCCCCCCTCTCTCCGTGACGCTCACTACGCCGGCGCAGCCCGTTTGGGCCGCGGAGTGGGCTACCAATACAGTCATGACTATCCCGAGGCGATCTCTCCACAAGACTATGGAATCGTTCCCGGCCGCTTCTACGAGCCGATCCATCGTGGCGAGGAGAAGGAAATGGCCGAGAGGCTGAAACGGTGGCGGGCCCTTCGCTCATCAACGACTCGGGAGCCGGAGGGGAGGCCCTCTTCCCCCGAAAAACAGTAGTCCGCATGCGTCCATTCATTCCCGGCTCGACATTTTTCTTGGTGGAGTGGGCCATGTTCGCCAAAGTTATTCGAATCTGTCTGCATTTGCGCCTATGAGCTGGCGCTCTCCTTCCTGGTTCATCCTTGGACTTCCGCTCCTGGCTGCTGCGGCGATTCTCCTCCGGCGCTCGAGAGAGAACTCCCCGATGCGGAGACCCTTCCTCTGTCTGATTCCGACAGACGGGCGCTGGATGATCCGCGCCGGCACAAGCGGTCTCCATCGCCGCCCCTGGTTTTTTTTTCTGGCCGGCTTTTTGGCCATCTTAGCGTTGGCAGGCCCCCAATGGGGGAAAAGCTCGCGGCAGCTGCTTCGTCCGTCCACCGACCTAGTCATCGCCTTGGATCTCTCCCGGAGCATGACCGCGCAGGATCTGGCCCCCTCTCGGCTCGATCGGGCCAAGTTGCTGATTCGCGCCTTTCTCCAGGAAGCCGCGGGACAACGGATTGGCCTCCTCGTCTTCTCCAACTCAGCTCAGCTTGCGGTGCCCCTGACCACGGATTACGGCGCTCTCGAGGAGCTATTGGCCGAGCTCACTCCTGCCAGCCTTCCCGAGGCGGGAACCGATTTCGGCGCTCTCCTGGACGAGACATTCGATACTTTTTCCCAGAGGGATTCCGCTCATCGGATTCTTCTCATTCTTAGCGATGGCGAAGATCACGGAAGCGGATGGAAGGAAAGAGTTCCTCGGCTGGTGAGGATGGGCGTCCGCATCTGCGCGATCGGCCTTGGCACGGATCGGGGAGGGTTGGTTCCGGATCCGCGAGGGGGATTCCTCAAGACCGACGGAGGACATCCGGTTCTCTCGCATCTGCAGCCGGAAGCCTTGCGCGCCTTGGCGTCGGCAACCGGCGGGCGATATTTTCGGGGGGACCGGTGGGTGACCTTGGCGGAGATCCTTGAGGTGGATTCCGCCGCCAATGCAACTCGATTGGAGCAGATTGCAGGTCAGGCGGAACGTTTCACCTATTTCCTCCTTCCCGCCGTTCTCTGCTGGTGTGTAAGCCTTCTTTGGGAACTGCCGGCCTTCCGCTCCTCCCCCAAAACCCCCGTTTCGTCTCGTCCCCTTGCCACAGGCTCGAAGGTTCCCCTTCTGCTGCTTTTCGGACTGGGGGGGCTGTTCTCCGCGGTCTCTTTCTCCCATGCGAAATCGGATGCGGCTTCGGCTTCCGCCGGCGAAGGAAAGGATGCGCTGATCCCCTGCGTTCAGGCTCTTGCTCGAAAAGATCAACTCTTTGCGTCCGATTACGGCACGCTGGCTCAGGAGACGATTTCTTGGTGCCGAAATCGGCAGGAGTCCGGCTTATCCGCCGGGGTGATTCAGGATGGGCTGGTTGCCGTCGACCGAGGCGAGCGGCTGGATCCCCGCCTTCTTCCCTGGAAGCAGTTGCGCAAGGAGCTTGAGGGCTTCCTCAAAGCGAGCCGCCCCCCGGACGCTCCCTTGGAAGACTCCCATTCGTCTTCTCAGCATCAAGGCTCGTCCTCCGGTCCCCCCTCCCGGTTCCGATCGGCGGCGGGCGCTCGCCCGCAACCGTCGGGAAGCGGGCAGCGGCAACGCTCTTCTCCTGGATCTCCCGAGGGGAAGGCTCCGGCTTCGCCTTCCCCGTCTTTGTCGGATTCCTCGAAGCAGAAGGATGGCGCGGATTCGCATGCGGGGCAGTCGTCTCCGGAAGGGCGGAATGGAACCAAGGCGCGCTTGCGTCAGGTGGAGCGTTTAGATCGCCCAGCCCTCCTCTTCGAGCGGATGCGGCAAAAGGAGGCAGAACAGGCGGATGTCCCGCCCGAACCAATGGATTGGTGAAGGTGAAACGCTTTTTGGCTCTGCTTTTCTTGGCTGCTTGCTTTCCTTCTGCTCTTCTCCACGCCCAGAGCGCTCATTGGCTTCCTCTGGAAAGCAGCGCAATCCTCGGTTTGCCTTATCGAGTGGAGCTGGTCGTCGAAGGCGGAATTCCGCGGACGGATCCCGAGCTTCCCCCGATCCCTTATGTCGAGACCAGTTCTGCAAAGAGGGAGCCTTCCGCCAATTCCGGGAACGCGAGAAGCCCTTCCGTTGCGTATGTCTACACCCTCCGCCTGCTTCGATCCGGCCCTCATGCGATTCCCGGATTTTCCTTGGCTACGGATCATGGCATCGCCTCCGTTCCGGCATTCACGTTTTGGGTCGGCGAGCCGTCCTTTTCTCCTTCCTTTACCTCGTCGGCAGATGCTTCGCTGACTCTTTTCCGCGATGAAGTCTGGCAGGGGGAGCCCTTCCCCGTGGAGTATCGGCTTCTGGCCCATGCCGGCGCTTTTCTAGAGATTACCGGACAGCCGGAATGGACGCCCGCAGATCTGCTGGTCGACCGCTGGAGCCGCCCGGAAAGAGTCAGCGGGGAGTGGCGCGGAGCTTTCTTCAGCGGCCTTCGCTACTCTGCGCTCGCGATCGCCCTGAATCCGGGAAAGATCTCCCTTCCTCCCGTCAGCCAACATGTGAGCATGGAGACGAGCAAGTTCGGGCAAGGCCTTTTTTCGCAAGCCGTCATTCGTCCGCTGGTGCTTCACTCCGCGGCGCTTGCCCTGTCCGTGAGGCCATTGCCGGCACCAGCCAAGGACGGTTTCAGCCAGGCCGTGGGCACATTCGGCCTGACCAGCCAGATTTCTCCTTCGGATACGCAAGTGGGGGAACCCGCCACATGGACGCTTCGAATCGAGGGGACGGGCAACTGGACAACCCCTTGGAATCTCCTACCCCCGGAGATTCCAAGCGGCCTGCGCGTCATCGAGCCGGCACCGCAACAGCAGAGCGATCCGGATTCCCTCTTTTGCGGCTCTTTGAAGGTCGAACGCATCTTGGTTGCCGAACGGCCGGGCCGGTATCTGATCCCTCCTTATCGCTTCACCTACTTCGACCCTCTAGCCGGCATCTACCGGACGGCTCTGGCCCCCTCCACGGTCCTGACTGTAAATCCTCGCTCTTCTCCCGTCGGTTCTCTCTCCGATCATTCTTCCTCCGGCCGACCAATGCCCCTTCCTGCGGAAGCGGCTGCTCCCAAAAAGCGGTTGCCGCAAGCCCCGCTTTCCGGCTCTGCCCGTGGCCTCGTCCCGCTGGAGAACCGCTGGCTTCTTGCCGGAGCAGGCGGTGCCGGCGTGGTGCTTCTTGCCCTTTGGCTCATTCTGGCGCGAGGGCATGCGTGCCTGACGGATCCCTTGCAACGCAGACGAGCCGGATTGCGCCGCCTCCGCCGGATTCATCGAGAGATCCGCCATTCGGGCTCGGAAGGGGAGCGGCAGCAACAACTGTTTCGCTGGCAATCGGCGATTCGGGATGCCTGGCTCGTCGGCCCTGTCACACCGGAACTGGCGGAGCTTCAGGCTGCTCTGGAACGGGCTCAGGTCGACCAGGCAGCCTTCCAGACTTGGACCGCTCTCTGGCGGGAGGCAGAAGTTCATCTCTACGCGCGAGAGGTGAGTCTTCCTGCGGATTGGGTGGAACGATCCGAGGAACAGGCACGCCGCATTTCCATTCCGCGACCGTCGTGGAGAAAGACCTTCGCCCTTCCTCACTTCTTTCCCGTCTTGACGATCTTAGGCTTGCTCCTCTCTTCGTCCTGGGGCCTCAATGCCTTGGATCTCTATCGCTCAGGCCGATTTACAGAGTCCGGGTGCCTGTGGGAGAGGAGCTTGCGGAGGTCTCCCACTGACTGGATCGCGCGCAGCAACTATGGCGCGGCACTCTCCCAGGAAGGGCGTTGGCCGGAGGCGCTCGCCCAATGGTCTTCCGCCTTCCTGCTCGCTCCCCGAGACTCGGCTGTCCGCTGGAACTTCGCGCTCGCAATCTCCCAGTGTCCCGGCGTCGATGCGCGGCTCTCTGCCTTGACGAACGGGCCACTCTGGTTCCGCTGGATCGCCGTCGGCTCCCCTGCGGAATGGCAGATCCTTCTTGCGGGCGGTCTCTTGGATCTTTTCCTCTGTGCGCTCCTCCTGCTCCTCTCGCGCTACCGCTTGGCTCAACTGGCCCCCTCGCTGCGTAAGGCCCTGCTTGCGCTCGGCCTGGGCGTCTCCGGGATCGCTGCAACCGCGGTAATCCTCTACGGTCCGATGGCGGATCCTCGGGCTGGTCTCGCGACCGAAGGGGCGCTTCTTCGATCCATGCCAACAGATGCCCAGCAGCAGAACAGTCCGCTCCTCGCCCCAACCCTGGTGGTCGTCGGCAAGCCGTTCCTCCATTGGGTCCAGGCATGCCTTTCGGATTCACGATCGGGGTGGCTGCGCGCGGAGACGATCGTCCCCTTTTTTCGCCCCCCATACGTCCCGCGTCCGTCCGCTGTTTCTTCCACGACTGCCGACGCAGAGACAGCGCTTCCCTCGGCTTCTGGTCCATAGCCAGCATGGACCTTTTTGAGACAGGCAGGTCAGAGCCGTCCCAAGAGGTGGCCGACCACCTTCCTGGCATCCAGCACTTCTTCCGCAAAGGCTCGCGCTCCCGCGGCTTCTGCGTCGTAGTGGCTTTCCACTCTTTCGATCGCGCGAGCCGCCTCCTCCACCGAGGAAAAGGCGTGGAGGCCGTGCGGAGGCCTAAGCAGCGTACTCCAGCCGGTGTCCTGGAGAACCACCGGTTTGCCCAGAGAGAGGTAGCAAGCGCTTCGATCGCTGAACCAACCGCAGCGGGAGACGCGATATCCCCCCTTCACCACGGAGAACTCCCCGCGGCTCTCCCGCAAAAAATTGCGATACTGTTTCCAATCGTCCGCCATGCCGCTGCTGGGAAGCAGCTCCCAGCCCGCGGAGCGAAATCTTTCGGAGACCTCTTCTTCTTGCAGATCGCTGGCGATGCGAAAGGGGATGCCGGTGATCCGAGGCAGATCGATGAACTTTTCCCATTCCGGAGCCTTGTTCGTAAAGGTCCATCTGCCCCAACGGACTTCCGGATAGGCGCGCCAATGGGTTACGGTGGTCCAGCTTTTCCCGCTTCCCGGGAGTCCAGTCCAATATTCGAGAGCAACCGGGGGCAGGGTGGGCAGCCAGCGTACCCCCAGGGGCGGAGCGTGAACTCCGGCTCCGTCCATGCGGAGTCCCACGGTCAGAAAAAGATCATGGCCGCCGAGGCCGAGATCACAGCCGTACTTCGCCGCCCAGACCGACGTGAAGCCCGGATCGAGGTCGAGGTAGATTCGCCGTCGCGGCAGATTCAAAAGTTCTCGACGGCGCAAAATGCCCGAGATGTTCAAAAGCAGGTCGGCTTCTCGGGCATAATCGCGCAAGTCGTCCCACTTCTCTTCCATGCCTTCCTGCAGAAGGGTTGCTTTCCCACTCCATCCGAACTCCTGCACCGCCTTTTGCCAGTGGACCCCATTGACAGCTCGATCCGGAGAAGTTCGATGGCCGGCGGCATCCACGCAAGCCGAGGCCGGCAGCTCTTCCACAAGCCAAGTATCCCATCCCGACAGACGAAAGCCGAGTGCCCACTGGAGGAATGCCCAGGTGACCCCCGCCGAGTTCCGTGGATAGCGGGCAAACGCCGTCGTGATGATCGCCTTGCCGCCCATCCCTTGTCTCCTTCTACGCCGAATCGAGTCGCTGGTATCGAAAAAAGGCTTTTCCCAGAGGCTTACTTCTCGCTAGAGTTGCCCGAATTTCATGCGACCCGTAGGCCTGGGCGGCAAGCTTTGTGTCGGCGCCCTAGCAATCCTTCTCTCGAGCTGTGTCACCCAGACGAACTACAAGCCGACGACTCTCGTGAGAGTCAGCGTACACGACCAGGCTCTTGAAGTCGTCAAGAACGGAACTTCGACACACCGTTTCCCCGTTTCCACCTCTCGGTTCGGCTTAGGGGACGAGACGAACAGCTTTCGAACGCCGCTGGGCCGATTCGTCGTCCAGAGTAAGATTGGCGACGGCGTCCCGTTGGGGGGCAAGTTCTACCATCGGCAGTATACCGGGGAACGGGTCGACCTGGAACATGGATCGGCGTGCGGCCACGACAGCCTGCTGACTCGGATCCTCTGGCTGCGCGGCTTGGAAGAGAGTAATCGCAACGCCTATAGCCGGGGAATCTACATTCACGGCACCAACCAGGAAGCCCTGATCGGCCAGCCCGCAAGCTATGGTTGCATCCGCATGCGGAATCGGGACGTCCTTGCTCTTTACGATATCGTGCCGCAAGGGAGCCTGGTCGTCATCCAGCTCGATCCGCTTTCTCCGGCGCCCCGCGCTGTCGCCGCGGCCGCAGTGAGGAGGCCGGCCACTTCCAGCCCACAATCCCGAGCGACCCCTGATCCTGCCCCGGTTCCTCCGAAAGCGCTCCCGGTCCAGGCCAGCCCGGCCCCGCGCCCTTCTTCTCCTCCCACGTCCCGGCGACCGGCCGTTTCCTCCCCACACGCTCCAAGCCGCACGGTCGCCCACCACGCCCGAGGTCGACGGCATCCTCACCGGCCTCATGCCCTCCGAGGCAAGCATCTTGCCAAGGCCTCCCCTCGCAAAACCGGGTAGGCGTTTTCTTGCCGGCACCTTGCCGGCCCGCGGTAGATTCCCCGGGAAAGCTCTTCCTTCAATCGGTTTTTTCGTGACAAACGCTCTCCTCTTTGCGATGAAGCCATCCTCAAACTTCCTACAGGGAGAAGTGCATGTCGCAACATCGGAGTCTTCGCAGAGGTATGCTACTCACAGCAAAGAGGAATGTGCTGAAACGCTTTGAGCGGATCGCGCTTCTCAAAAAGCGGGGGCGATGGAAAGAAGGGATGCGCCTCTTCGGTCTTCCGAAGACCCGACCATTGTAAGTGACTTGGGATAAGAGGCTGTTGAGGGATAAGCCTCTCAGTAGACAGGACGATCGATATTGGGTGCAAGCCTGCTGAACGCTTTTCGATCGCAAGGCGGATCCACTCGGCGGGTCAGGGCTCCCTTGGGAGCGGAAACGCTTTGGGAGGAAGCCAGAGGTAATGGGCGAGCGGACGGTCGACGAATTCAAGCGAGGCGTGGGGGACGGACAGAAACTGCCCCGGACTACGCTTGAGGGCAAGGCCGGAGTTTCTTTCCTTCTCTGGAGGAGAAGCCAGGAGAAGAATCCTCCGAGGGAGCGGCAGTCGCCAAGCCACATGTTCCGGTAAGCCCAGGCCGAAGCGCAGATGACCCGCGCCGCAAACGACCAGGGCACGATCCTCTTTTCGTCCCCTCCCGTGCAGAGCCCGCACGATGCGCTGGGCCATCCATTCGTCACGGACTTCTTGCGCTTCCGCGGCCTGACGGAGCCACGTGCGCCCCATTCCCGGATGGATCGGCAAGAAAAGTTGGAGCAGGCGCTGGTACATTGGATCAAACTGAACGTGATCCAAGCGCAAGCGCGTCCGTTCGGCGGTCGGAACCGATTGCCACCCTAGCCGGGCGATCCGGCGAAAAAGGGGGGCAGGGCCGTCGAGGCCAAAGATCCGAATCCGTCTTTCGCGGGCCAAAAGGCAGAGGCCCCGATAGTCCTGATAGTTGCTCCATCTCGCGGACCAGTGAATGGCTCGGGCGAATTCTTCAAAGGAAAGTTCGCCGGCCAGGAAGCGGGAGACCCACGGTTCATCCTCTGATTCCAGGGCCTCAAGAAAAAGGGAGAGCGGATCTTCTCCGGTGCCGAGCAAGGAGAGGAGTTGTGCTTCGAGCCGGTGGTGGGAGCGGGCGGTGTGCATCTCCCCAAGGTAGATGATGCGAACTCTCCGCAGGTCGGAAAGGAGAGCCGTTTGTGAAATCGGCTCTCCGGCCAGGAGATCGATCCAGCCTTGGCTGTGCGCTCCGCAGCCGGAAAAGAGAAAGGAGAGCGCAAGGATGACGACCGCTTCTCGAATCAGACCCAGACGGGCGATCTTCCCACGAATGCTTCCGCTCAAGAGGACGAATGCGATCCTTCTTCCGGTGCGGAAAGGCGCTGCGTTCGGATTGCGGCGATCCGCTCCGTAGTCCGAAAGGGATCGCCAAGCTGGCAGACGAAGCGTTCCGCGTCATCTAGCAAGCTGTCGGAAAACGCGCGCCACTCCCATTTGAGTAAGAGAACCAATAATCGGCGTATGCCGAAAAGAGCGAGAGAATCTCCCGAGAGGCCGGCCTGGGCGGCAGCCAATCCTTCGGAGAGAGATCCCATTCCAAACAGGACCAAAAGAATCAGGTAGGCAATCGCTCCGTATCCCCGCTGCGTCTGAAGCCGCTGGCAGAGGGCTGCCCGGAAAGAGGCCCGCTCTTCTTCGGTGCTTAGGCGCGAGTAGAGGCCGAGCAGGGCCTCCGCGTTGGGGGAGACGACCTGTTGACTGGGCAACTGGCCGGGCTCTCGATCCTTCGAAACCGCGCCGGCTTCTCCATTCTCGCGAGGTGCCGAAACCGTGCCGAGCTGCCCAGGCCCCCGCGTGCGAAGCTCGACCAGCTCAAATTGCAGCACCGATGCTACATTCTTTTCCGTCGGGTCCGAAATTTGAAATCCGGGTTCCTGCGGGAGCTCGATCTCACCGAAGACCGTCGCCAGGGGGCGAAGAACCAGATGAACGGGAACGGAGAGCTTCCCCTCGCTTCGGAGAGAAAAAGCCACCCAGAAGTCGGTGGATGCCGTCGGCGGCGGACCCGGGATGCCGATCTCCAAGGAAAGGTCGAGGGCTCCTTGGGGCGGAACCTCGATGTCTCGGTTGGCTGGTTCTTGCGGGGAGAGGATCGAGCGATAGCAGAGATCGGTCCCGGCCAGAGAGGAAATCAGCCGAACATCGAGCAGGCGAAAGGGTTTTCGCGTGTGGTTGAGAAGCGAGCCGGCCGCGCAAAGATAGGAGAACTCCCTTCTTTTCGGGAAGAGCGCGACCCACCAGCAGTGGTCTTTTTTCCATTGTACCTCGACGCCGGACCGTGCGGTCAGAGGGTAGAGTCGGTAGACCCAATCTCGGGCCGAATGGGAGGCCATGCCGAGGGTTTCCGGGGAGATCCACTTGTCGATCCATGCGAACGGATCGGATGGAGCGGGCTTTTCCGGTGGCGCCGATTGGGAATCAGCCATGACTAGAATGTCTATCCGATCGGCACGCCACTGTCGAGAGCGGTGCAGGCTCACTCCGGGGATCGGAAGCCTGAGCCGATGGCGCCGTTGTTGCTTGTGCTAATGACGGGTTCGCATACGATGCAGAGACGGGGCAACAGCCTCAATGAGGTATAGAATCGGGTATGTGGCTTGTTCGGACGGCCCTCAAGAAGCCTTATTCGGTTGCGGTGCTGGCGATCCTGATCCTCTTTCTGGGGTTCTTCTCTGTCCAGAAAACGCCCACCGACATCTTTCCGGAAATCGACATTCCGGTCGTGATCGTGGCTTGGCAGTACCTCGGCTTGGTGCCGACCGACATGACCAACTACATCACGACTTACAGCGACTATCAGATCGCCAACTTTGTCGATGGCGTCAAGCGGGTCGAGTCGAACGCCTTTTTCGGCTTCTCGGTCACCAAGGTTTACTTTCAGCCCAACGTCGATATTCCCATGTCCGTCGCGGAGATCACGGCGGTTCTCCAACCGATCATCAAGCGAATGCCGCCGGGGACGACACCTCCGTTGATCTTTCGCTTCAATGCCTCATCGGTGCCGGTCGTTCAGATCGCCGTCTCGAGCCCCGTCCTTTCGGAATCGAAACTCTACGATTACACGGTCTGGCAACTCCGTCGGGACCTCTTGGCGGTGCGCGGAACGCTTCTGGCTCCGCCGTGGGGAGGGATCGTGCGCTGGATGACCGTAAACTGCGATCCCAACCAGCTCTTGGCTCGGGGGTTGACGGCCCAGGACCTGTTGAACGTCGTCAACAGCCAGGTGATCGACTATCCGTCGGGTGACGTGAAGATCGGGGATCGAGATTATCTCGTCACCCTGAACAACGTCCCGAAGGACGTCTTTGAGGTGAACAACTTTCCGGTGAAGTTGGTGCCCGATCCCAATACGTCGACCGTACGAAAAAACGTCAACGACCGTGTCGTCTATGTCCGCGATGTCGCCAATGTTCAGGATGGCGGCGTGCCGCAATGGAACCTGGTCCGTCTCAATGGGCGGCACGGAGTCCTGATGACGGCGCTCAAGACGGGAAGAGGCTCCACGATCCAGATCGTCGACCAGATTAAAGAACTTCTGCCCGAAATTCGGCGGGCGAATCCCAAGATCGAGATCCGAGAGCTTTTCGACCAATCCGTCTACGTCAAGGCGGCGATCAAAGGGGTGCTGAGCGAGGCAGGGAGCGCGGCTTTGCTGACCGGGGCCATGATCTTTCTCTTTCTGGGCAGCTTCCGAACCACCTTGATCGTCCTGACATCCATCCCGCTCTGTATTCTGGTTGCTTTGTTCGTGCTCGGCAGCCTCGGAAATACCCTAAACCTCATGACGCTGGGAGGGCTGGCGCTCGCCGTTGGCATCCTGGTGGACGACGCGACCGTGGCGATCGAGAATATTCATCGCAATCTCCAGTTGGGGAAGCCGTTCCGGCAGGCGATCCTGGACGGGAGCCAGGAGATCGCCGCACCCGCTTTCATGGCGACCCTTTCCATTTCCGTCGTATTCACCTCGGTCATCTTCCTCGAAGGTCCGCCCCGCTTCCTCTTCATCCCCATGGCGTTGGCTGTCGTCTTTTCGATGCTTTTTTCCTATTTTCTTTCCCGGACTCTCGTTCCCGCCATGGCCGTTCTCCTGCTGCGCGGGGAATCCGAAGGCGCAAAGGAGGAACGGAACTCGATCCTGGAACGGTTCAACGAGAGGTTCAACCGAGCATTCGATGCGTTCCGTGAACGATACGCCCGCATTCTCGGTTTCTTTCTCGCTCATCGCCGGCGCGTTTTCGAGATCGCAGGCATTCTGCTCCTCGCCAGTCTGGTCGCGGCGCTCTGGGTCGGTCGTGATTTCTTCCCGGTCGCCGACGCAGGGATCATGCGGCTCCACGTCTATGCTCCTACCGGAACTCGGATCGAGGTCACGGAAACAATTTTTGCCGACGTCGAAAAGACGATTCGAGAAGTCATTCCCCCCGAAGAGGTGCAGACGATCGTGGACAACATGGGTCTTCCGATCTATTTCATGGCGACCTTGGCGCTTTCCGATTCAATGAACGAAGGGGTATTCGATGGCGAGATCATGATCCAGCTCCAGGAGCGCCACCGTCCGACCGCCCAATACGCAAAGCGCCTGCGAGAGTTGCTCCCGCAGCGGTTTCCCAGTTGCGAGTTCTTTTTTCAGCCGGCGGATATGGTGAACGAGGTGCTCAATTTCGGGATCGCCGCTCCGATCGACATCCACGTCAGCGGCCTGGATCTCAACCTCGCCTATCAATTCGCCAGGGAAATCCGCGATCGGATCCGATCGGTGCCCGGGGCAGTCGACGTCCATATCCACCAGCGGATCGATTATCCCACCTTGCATCTCGAAGTCGACCGAGTGCGGGCGATCGAGATGGGATTGAAACAGGTGGATATCTCCAACAACGTCCTCAACAATCTCTCTTCCAGCTTCATGGTCAGCCCGACCTATTGGGTCGATACGCGAACGACCATCAACTATCCGTTTCTGGTCTTTACCCCACAGCGAAGGATTTCCTCGATCAACGATCTTCTCAACATGACGCTGGCTCCCACGACGACGGGGACCGTTCCCTTCCCGGAGTCGACGCAGACCCTTCTGGGCAATGTGCAGAATGCGGAGTTGCTGGCAAACGTGGTGCAGCTCAAAGAAGAATCCCAGCCGGCCATGATGAGCCGTTCCACGATGAAGCCGGTCTTCGACGTTCTGGCGAACGCGCAAGGCCGGGACTTGGCGGGAGTGGCAGGGGACGTCGAACGCATTCTCCGAGACGTGCGGCAGAAGCTTCCTCCCCTTTATCGAGCCGAGGTCATGGGCCAAGTGGTCAGCATGCACGACGCCTTCGCCCAACTCGGGTTCGGTGTCCTCTTTGCGATTGCGCTGGTCTACCTGCTGCTCGTCACGAATTTTCAATCGTGGCGGGAGCCCTTCATCATCCTCTCCGTATTGCCGATCGGAGCCTGTGGGATCATCTGGATGCTCTTCTTGACGGGGACCACCTTTAGCGTTCCTGCCTTGATGGGCGCCCTGATGACCGTCGGGGTTGCGAGTTCCAACAGTATCCTTTTGATCACCTTTGCGAATCAGCGCATGGCGGAGGGGCTGACGGCCGCCTCCGCAGCCGTCGAGGCCGGCAGGATTCGGCTTCGCCCTGTCTTGATGACAGCCGGAGCGATGATCGTGGGCATGCTTCCCATGGCTTTGGGAGTGGCGGAAGGAGGGGAGCAGTATGCGCCCTTGGGCCGTGCGGTGATCGGAGGGCTTCTCCTGGCGACCGTGGGCACCCTCTTCTTCGTGCCCGCCGTGTTTGCTTCCATTCGAAGCCGTGGGGCGGCGAGGGGACGGTAGACGGAAAGGACGGAAAGGTGCGAAAAGAGCCAGCTTCCGCTCGCCGGATCTTCTTGCGGTTGGTGCCTCGGTTGCGACCGGAAGGGCTTCCGGGGCTTTGGAGCCGGATCAAGAAATCCGCATGGGCCTTTGCGCGGAAGCGGCATCCCGCTTGGATTGCTGGAGGAGTTCTGGCCCTTTGTTTGGCTCTGGGTCTGGTCAAGCGCGCATTCGACTGGGCGGCCTTGCAACACCTGATCCAGGAAAGCAGACAGATCTACGTGGAGCTCGTCAGTCCCGAGCCGACGCCCGCATCGATCCCGCTGGCCTTGCCGGGCACGACGCAGGGCTTCTACGAGACGCCCATTTGGTCGCGGGTCAGCGGATATGTGAAAAGCTGGTATCGAGATATTGGCGAGCGAGTGAAGGAAGGAGACCTGCTCTGTACGATCGATGCGCCGGAAGTCGATCAGACCGTAGTGAGCTTGCGAGCAAAGGCGGAGATTGCCCGGATCAACTACGAGCGCTGGAAGGCGCTCGTGCGAACCCGGGCGGTATCCCAGGAGGAGTACGACGTGCAGAGGACCGGGTATGATTCGGCGCTGGCTGAGCTCAACCGGTGGGTCGAGTGGCAGAAGTTCGAAAAGGTGACCGCCCCCTTTTCGGGCGTAATTACCGCTCGAAACATCGATGTAGGAACCCTCGTCGCGGGCCAAGGCGAATTTCCGTTCGGGGCGCTCCGGCAACTCTATCGGATGGCAGAAATCTCCCTTTTACGCATCTACGTCGCGGTGCCGCAGTCCTACTCCTTCGCGGTCAAGGAAGGGATGACGGCGAAGGTGATGGTTCCGGAGATGCCGAACGAGATTCGGGATGCTCGTGTGGTTCGGACCGCGATGGGCCTTGAGTCGGCGTCGCGGACTCTTTTGACTGAAGTCGACCTGCCGAATCCCGACCAGAAGCTCTTGCCCGGGCTCTACGTGCTGGTCACGTTTCAAGTACCGAGCCGCGCTCCCTTTATCCTACCCGTCAACACGGTTTTCGATCGCGCCGATGGTCATTATGTCGTCGTCGTCGATGCCTCCGATCGATGTCATCTGAGGAAGGTTGATCTAGGGAACAACGACGGATACAAGGTAGAGATTCTATCCGGCATTCAGGCGGGAGAGCGAGTGGCCTTAAGTCCCCCCGACCGCGCGAAAGCGGAAGGGGCCGCCGTCACGGTTGTCTCGGTGCGGGAAAGCGCCCAGCCAAAGTCCGATGGGAAAAAGTAAGGGACCCCGAGCGTGCGCCGTCCGGGAAGGGGGTCTGTAGCTCAATCGGTTAGAGCAGGGGACTCATAATCCCTTGGATGCGGGTTCGACTCCCGCCGGACCCACTGCTATTCCTCGAGGGTAGAGGCTGGCGCCGGGGCCGCGTGACGGACGACGGACAAGCCGCGGCCTACGGAATCACGGTGAGGGACGTGGCCGCCGTGACCTCCGGGTAGCCGGCCAGCGTCATCTCAATACGGTAGGCTCCCGGAGAAAGAGGATGGTCCAGGTCTTGGATCGGTAAAACGTCGGTAAAGGTGAGGCAATCGCCCGGGTTGAGCATCGACATCCCCTCGATCGCGAGGAACTCTTTGTCCGCTGACCAGACGTAGATCGGCTGATTGGCGGCATCCCGCAAGACAAAATCGTAACGCTGCGCATTGGTAAAGTTGAACGAATAGGTTCGCTTTCCCTTGTTGAGCACCTGAAACGTGAGCCGAAGCGTGGCCGAGTCGAGCCGATCGTGAAGCGAAGCAAGGGAGAACGGGTTGCGCTCCACCTGTAGGCGGGCTTCCACGTTGTGCAGGTTGACCTGGTTGGCCTTATCAATCCTCTTCGGATCACCAAAGCGAAGGGAAAAGAGGCTCCAATGTTGTCGCGGCGTGTCATCGATGATGTTGGGATGCGTGTTTTTGCTCGGGCTCACATCGATGGCCCAGGCCGGAAAGATGCCGAGCAGCGAGACGAGCAGGATCCAAGCGCGTTTCACCAACCGAAAGTTTAGCGCATCCGACGCGGTCGTCTACCCCTTTCTCCCGGGCTTCCTCGCAGGTTTCTCTTGCTCGATCGGGTAGGTTGAGGGCTTATTGCCGAAAGCGGTGGCGACTGCCAAACAGTGGAACCTCCCGAATAAGATCAGCCTGGGAAGGCTCTGCATTTGCGGACTCTTTGTGGGGGATGTCAGCTTGCCGTGGGCTTACTCCGCCACGACCGCGCTCCTTCTTTTCGCCGTCGGAAGCCTGACGGACTGGGTGGATGGCTGGGTCGCACGCAGGCACAACCTCGTGAGCGACTTGGGGAAACTGCTCGACCCTCTCGCGGATAAGATCCTGATCTGTGCGGCCTTCTTGGTTTTGCTCGAGCGCGGAGTCGTCCCCCTATGGGCAGTGGTTGTCATCATGGCTCGTGAATTCCTGGTGACGGGACTCCGTGCGTTGACCGCCGCGCGCGGGGCGGTTTTGGCTGCCGCATCGTCTGGGAAGTGGAAGACGTTGGCACAAATGCTTTACGTTCTGCTGATGCTGACGCAGATGGCCCTGGCCGAAATCGGAGGGGGAGGAAAGGAAGGGGCTGGGCGTCTCCTGGAAGCTCCGGCCACCGCTCTCCTTTGGCTCGCGGTAGGAATCACCTTTGCATCCGGCGTGCTCTATTTTTATCGTTGCCGTGCCCTGGTTTTTTCGGGAGAAGGCACGGAGAAAGGAGGGGAAAAGGATCTTGAGCGCCAGCCATACTCATCCGGCTCAGGCAATCGAATGGCCCGCCCTTAAAGAGGCGGAGCCGATCGTCCGAGCTCTGGGAAAAGGATTGCAGTCCCTGATTCTCCGGAAAGGGGGCATTGCGGAGGGCCGCGGCGGCTTCGCAGCGAGCCACGCCGACTTCTGGCTTTTACCCACCCGCTTTCATGCTCAGGCGGACAAGATTCGACCGGAGTTCCGCTTCCTGGCCGAAGAGCGGGAAGGCGCGGAACCGGATGCCGTGGAACTGCAATATGTGGCTAAGCTCGCTTGGTCGCGATGGATCGCCGATTGGACTCTGATTCGCCGGCTCATTCCTCTGCAGCTCTGGGAAGAAGAGTTGCTGCGGGAGAGATTTGCGTACGGAGGGAAAGAAGGGTTACATCTGTTGATGGTGCGAGTCTACCGGAGCGAGAAAGTGGTCTGTCCTTGGGAGCGCAACTTAGGCGGATGTCGCTCCTGGGTGTCGGTGCGCTCCCCATGGAGCGAGGCATTGCTCCCCGTGCTCTCCGATGGGCAATTCGACTCGTGCGTGCGGGAGGCCGTCGCCGCCGCCGAGGGCGGGTGAGGGAGACGATCTAGGGGCGGGGAAGCGAAGGCTAGCGAAGAGTTGGCCCTCTACCTCTGCTTTCGACGAGATCAGAAAACCGGAGGAGGAGAGGGAGAGAAGGAATGAGTGGGCTTTTCTTGGCAGACGGCTCGTGGTTGGGAATTCACTGGGGACTCATGAAGGTCATCGGTTGGGCCGGCAATCTCCTCTTCTTCTCGCGGTTCGTCATTCAGTGGCTGGCTTCGGAGCGGAAGAAGGCGGTCGTTGTCCCACTCGCCTTTTGGTATTGCAGCCTGGCAGGCTCGCTGCTGCTTTTGATCTACGCGCTTTCGCGCCGGGACTCGGTCTTTGTCTTTGCCTACCTCTTCACATGGATCCCCTATATCCGGAACCTCTATTTTGCCCATCGGGAGCGTCGATTGGAAATCGCTACACCAGAGGATACGCGCGTCTCTTCTTCCAAAGTCGAGACGGCCGCTCCTCCGAGCGGACGATAAGAAAGAGCAGGCTGGCGCTTGTTTTCCGGTAGCGCTACGCCGACGCCGCCGAAATCATCGTCCCCTTGTAGGCTTCTGGGGGTTCTTCGATTCCGAAGTTTCCGGCGATCAGCTGCTCGATTCGGTCGAGTTCCACCCGCGAGAGGGAGGGCGCTTCGGGCGCCGCCGCAAACTCCTCGAGCTGCTCCATAGTGTAGATGTTGGGGAGGCAAGAGAGGATGCGCGGCTCGCAGAGGATCCACTGCAAGGCGGCTTGTCCAAGGGTTCTTCCCGGTTCTTCGAGAAAGCGGAGCTGCTCGACCTTTTTGAGCCCGTTGGGAAGCCAATGGGTCGGCCGATGGTTGCGATGATCCCCCTTCGGGAACGTCGTCTCAGCGGTGTATTTCCCCTCGAGCAGGCCGCTCGAATGAGGAACACGGACCAGGAAGCGCGGGTTCTGATCCGGAGCTGCGTCCATGAGCGGCCTCCCCGGGAATGGCTCGAGGAGGTTATAGATATGCTGGACCACGGAAGGACGACGGAGGCGGAGAGCCGTGATCCCTTCGTAAAGCCAGCCGATCGCAGGCCCGAGGGCGATTCCGTAGGAACGAATTTTCCCCTCCTGACGGAGGGCTTCGAGGAGCGCCCAGAGGGCATCGTCCTCGACATGTTCCATGCGGATGTTATGGAGCTGGAGATTGTCGATCGTCTCACGGCGGAGGCGGCGCAGGGAGTCGTCCACGGCCTTTCGGAGGAATCCCTCTGAAAAATCCTGAGGGAGCTCGCGCTGGCCGCGACCGCGCGAGGTTCCGGAAAAATCGTACCCGACCTTGGTGGCGATCACCACTTCTTCCGATGCGTCACCGAAAGCCTTGCCGAGCAAGAGCTCTCCGTAGCCGTCGCCGTAGACGTCCGCCGTATCGAAAAAGTTGATTCCCAAGTCGCGGGCGCGGTGCAAAAACTCCAAGGCTTGCTTTTCGGTGTATTCTCCCCACCAGCCGGTCGAAAGCGTCCAGACGCCGAAGCCAACCTCCGAAACTTTTTGTCCCGTCTCGGGCAGCAGCCGATACTTCATGTTTCCATTTTGGAGGAGGCGTCTGCAGGAGTAAAAGAAAAAAGGCTGACAGCGAATCCGTTGCCGGTAGAGTAGGAACATGATTGTTGTCCGTCGGCCGGAGCTCTCTTGGGTGGAACAGCTCTACCTCCCTGGCTTCTGGGAGGGATTGAAGATCACTTGGCGCCACTTTGTGGCCCATCTGACGGGAAAAACGCGCATCACCCTGCAATATCCCGAGGAGCGCCCGGCGATCCCTCCCGGCTACCGGGGGGCGCCTGTCCTGGTGAAGGATGAGGAGGGCCGAGAAAAATGCGTGAGTTGCCAGCTCTGTGAGTTTATTTGTCCGCCGCGGGCAATTCGGATCGAACCCGGAGAAATTCCGGAGGATTCGCCTTACGCCAAGGTGGAGAAGGCGCCGAAGGAGTTTTGGATCGACATGACGCGCTGCATCTTCTGCGGCTATTGCGAGGAGGTCTGTCCGGAAGAGGCGATCTTCCTTCTGCCGCAGAACTACTCCCTGAACGGTCGGAGCCGGGAGGAGCTTCTTCACGATAAAGGTAAGCTCTACCAAATGGGAGGCATACTCCCTCGGCCGATTCGGAAGTGGGCCAATAAATAGGCCGGCACACGCGAACATCTGGAAAGCGCAGGGTTTTTCAGAATCGCTCTTGATTTTCTGTGGGGAGTCGCTAACCACGGAACAGTCGGAAGGAGGAGATGGAGGGATTTTTGTTCTGGTTTTTGGCCGTTGTGCTGTTGGGCAGCGCCGTGGCCGTCGTTGTCAATCGCAGCCCCGTGGCTTCGGCTTTAAGCCTTGTCACGACGATTCTGGCGCTGGCCGGGCTCTTTGGGCTTTTGGGAGCCTATTTCCTGGCCGCCGTCCAAGTGTGGGTCTACGCAGGGGCGGTCATGGTGCTCTTCCTCTTCATTGTCATGTTGCTTGACCTGAAGGCCGAAGAGGCGGCTCCAATTCGCACACTCGGGATGGGAGCGGGCCTGCTCACGGTGATCCTCCTCGGAGCCGGTTTCTGGCATGCGATCCCGGCCTCCGCCTGGGAGGCAAACGGGGCGCGAGCGGAGGAGGCAAATAATGCCGCGAGCATCGGGCATCTCCTGTTTGGCGCCTACCTTCTCCCGTTCGAGGCGGTTGGGCTTCTCCTGCTCGTCGCCATGGTCGGAGTGATCGTCTTGAGCAAGAGGGATGTGTAGGAAACCGGACGCGTAGCAGATGGGAACTCCAACTCTCGGTCATTACCTGGTTCTTAGCGGGTTGCTCTTCGCCATCGGCCTTGCGGGGGTGATCGCTCGGCGAGATCTGTTGATCATGTACATGTGTTTGGAGATCATGCTCAACGCCGCGAATCTCTCCCTGGTCGCCTTCAGCCGGTTCACGCAACAGGTGCGAGGCGAAGTATTTGTCTTCTTCGTGATTACCGTGGCCGCGGTCGAGGTGGCGGTCGGATTGGCTCTCCTGGTTTCGCTCTATCGGATGAAGCGCACGACAAAGGCGGAAGAGATCACCGCTCTGAAATTCTAACTGCTTATGGCCTGGCTCCTCCTTCTCGCTCCGCTCTCTTCCGCCTTCCTGGTCTGGGTAGCCCTCCGTCGTCATCCGCGGGCCAGTCAAGCGGTCTCGATCACGGCGAGCCTCATCACCTTTTTGACGGCTCTCGGGATTGCTCTCGGTAGGATCGAGGCTCCCGCCTCGCTGGCGTGGATCGACCTTCCCGGGCTTCGGGTAGAGATTGGGATGACTTTGGATGCTTTAGCACGGCTCATGCTGCTCATGGTCACCGGGGTTGCCTTTCTCATTCATGTCTACTCGCTGGGCTATATGGCGGAAGACCCCGGCCGGGGCCGGTTTTTCGGAGAGCTCTCCCTCTTCCTTGCTTCGATGATCGGGATCATCGTGGCGACCAACTTCGTCATGATGTACATTTTTTGGGAGCTCGTGGGCGTAAGCTCCTATCTGCTCATCGGCTTCTGGTTTGAGAAAAATTCGGCTGCGGACGCCGCCCGAAAGGCATTTCTGGCGAACCGCGTCGGAGATTTTGGCTTTCTCCTGGGAATCTTGACCTTCTGGGCAACTTGCGGAACGGTTGCGTTTCATCCCGAGGCGGCCCGAGCACTGGCCGGGAACTGGCTCGCTCCGATCGTGGGGCTGCTCCTCTTCTGCGGCTGTGTGGGGAAGTCGGCCCAGATTCCCCTCCATGTCTGGCTCCCGGACGCGATGGAGGGCCCAACGCCGGTTTCCGCTCTCATCCATGCCGCCACGATGGTTGCTGCAGGGGTCTACATGCTCTGCCGCATCTTCTTTGTGCTGGAACTTTCGCCGGAGGCTCTCTCGGTCATCGCCTGGACTGGCGGAATCACCGCTCTCGTGGCGGCTTTGATTGCGACGCAGCAGAATGACATCAAGCGGGTGCTTGCCTATTCCACGATGTCGCAGCTCGGGTACATGGTCCTCGCCGTAGGATGCTCCGGAACGACGGCAGCCATGTTTCACCTGACGACTCATGGCTTCTTCAAGGCTCTCCTCTTCATGGGGGCGGGTTCGGTGCTTCATGCCCTCCACCACGAGCAGGACATCTGGCGAATGGGCGGAGTCGGACGAAAGATGCCGCTTACGTTCGTCACCTTCGGGATCGGGGCGGCGGCGCTTTCGGGAATTCCGGGACTCGCGGGCTTCTTCAGCAAGGAGGAGATCCTGCAGGTAGCGGCCCGCAGCCAGCCGGTGCTCTTCTGGATGGCGGCTTTCACCGCAGCGTTGACGGCCTTTTACATGACGCGGATCACCTTGGTGGCTTTTCTCGGACAGCCGAGGACCGATGTGGTGAGGCATGCGAAGGAATCGCCCCTTGTCATGGGGTTGCCGTTGATCGTGCTGGCGGGGCTCGCCATCGTCGCGGGCTATCCCTTCTTCGGGATTGTACGCTACCTCGGCGGGCAGGAAGCCGGGGAAAACAGCCTCCTGGTTCCTGCAGCTTCCCTGACCGCCGTGATTTTGGGCCTCGTCGCGGGGGCGATCGGCTATGGACGGGCGAGCAGGGAACCGATCGCGATTCCGCTATTTCAAAGGAAGTTCTATTTCGACGAGATCTATGATTGGACTGTTCTCAAGTTGCAGGAGGAATCAGCTCGGCTCCTGTCCTGGATCGACCAGTGGATCATCGGGTTTGTTCTGGTACGTGGAGGGGCCTTTGTCGTGAGCTTGGGCGGGGAAGTGCTGCGACTTGTCCAAGCGGGAAACCTGCGGGAGTACGCCTTTGTCTTCGCCCTGGGGGCAGGGGGACTCCTCTTCTTGTTGTTCGGCCGCTGAAGAAGCGAGCAGCCAAATCGGAATATCGAAGGATCACCACCAACCCGCTTATGTCACCCTTGACGATCTTGCTTGTCGTCGAAGCATCCGCCATCGGGCTGATCCTCCTCGGCGCTCCTGCCAGAAGGGTTTCTCTGGTCGCGGCGGGAGTCAACTTCCTCCTGAGCCTCTGGATCTACGCGCAATTTCCCTCGGGAATCGGCGGCTGGCACTTCGTGGAGAACCACTCCTGGATCGCGCTCGGTGCGCTGCCCGAGATTCGGTATCATGTCGGAGTGGATGGCATCAGCCTGCCGCTGGTGCTCCTCACAACCCTCGTCACGCTCGCTGCGATCTGGGTCTCCCCCACTCAGATCAAGAGGGCCGGGGAGTTTTATAGCTATCTTCTCCTCCTCTCCCTGGGTGCGTTGGGCGCCTTTGTTTCCCTCGACCTGTTCTTCTTTTATGCCTTTCACGAATTTGCGCTGATCCCGACCTTTCTCCTGATCGGGATTTGGGGAACCGAGAATCGCCAATTCGTCAGTCTCCAACTCACTCTCTATCTTGGATTAGGCAGCCTCGTTCTCCTCGCCGGAATCATTGCGCTCCTGGGCGTATTGCCGGCGGAAGCGCGCACCTTCGACATTCCCCGGCTGACGGAATACCTGCGGGACAATCCGATCTCGCCCCGCCAGCAGCTGGTTCCCTTCGCCCTCTTGGCCGCGGGCTTCGGCACTCTTGTTTCGCTCTTCCCCTTCCATTCCTGGGCTCCCTTCGGATATGCCTCGGCTCCGGCTCCGGCCGCGATGCTTCACGCGGGGGTGCTGAAGAAGTTTGGTCTCTACGGGCTGCTCCGCATTGCGATCCCGCTGCTTCCCGGAGGAGCGGAAGCATGGAAGCCGTGGATTCTCGCCCTGCTGCTGGGCAACGTTCTCTTTGTCGGACTCACCACGATCGCCCAGAAGGAGCTTCCCGCCATGCTCGGATTCTCGAGCGTGATGCACATGGGCTACCTTTTCCTTGGGTTGATGTGCTGGAATGCGTTAGGGGTCAGCGGAGTCGTCCTCCTCATGGTTGCCCACGGCTTGAGCGCCGCTCTACTCTTCGCCGTGGCGGGCGAGGTGCGGGAGAGAGCAGGAGAGATCAGCTTCGCCGAGCTCGGCGGTCTCGCGCGCCGGATGCCGTTCGTCGCGGTCGCGTTCCTGGTCGGCTCTTTTGCCTCGGTCGGTGTGCCTGGGCTGGCAAACTTCCCCGGCGAGCTTCTGATCTTCTTCGGGGCATGGAAAAGCCAGCCGCTGATCACCGCTGTGGTGATCTGGGGAATCGTGATCTCGGCCGTCTACCAGCTCCGGGCGGTGCGATCGGTGTTTTACGGCGATCTACCGCAACATCTGGCTGAAACAGTAGACGTGGAAGGCTCGAAGCGGATTCCTTACGCATTGCTGATGGCCGCATTATTGATTCTCGGCATATGGCCCGGAACGCTCCTCGGAGTCGTCGGGCCGGGGGTAAAAGAATTTCTCTCGCTCTACTAGCGAGGAAACCGGAAGGAGCGGGAGGGACGCCATGCAGGAAGGGTTGTGGATCATTGGTGCACCGGAAGTGACCTTGGCGGTCGGTGGAGTGCTCCTCTTGCTGGCGGAGTCGGTCACGAAGCTCCAACCCAGGGCCGTCGGCGTCCTGGTCCTTGGCGTCTACTTGATCGCCGGGCTCTGTTTGCTGCCCTTCGCAATGAGCGGAGCGGTGCTTTGGGGCGGGATCTACACATGGGACCGGTTCGCGGTTTCGGGGAAGGCCTTCTTTCTGTTGACCGGCATGCTGGTCACTTACCTAAGCCTGGAAGGAGAGGGTGAGGTCCCCGCAGCACGCGCGGAATTTTACATTCTACCCCTCTTTTGCACCGCTGGGATGGCTCTTCTCTGCTCCGTGCGGGATTTCGTGCTTCTTTTTGTCGCCCTTGAGCTCGTCACCGTCACCCTCTTGGTTTTGGTCGCCTATCGGCGGTCTGACACTGCATCCTTGGAAGCGGGGGCGAAGTACCTCATTGTCGGCGGGCTGGCGACGGCCTTTCTGGTGATGGGGATCGCTTACCTCTTTGGAGCAACGGGATCAACCCAGTTTGACGGGGTGGCGCGATACGCCGAAAAAGAGGGGGTCGGCCCCGTACTGATTCTGGGCTTGGCCTTCCTCTTGGTGGGATTAGGCTTCAAAGCGGCGGCCGTCCCCTTTCATATTTGGGCACCCGACGTCTATCAAGGGGCGCCGACTCCGATCACGGCCTATCTTTCCGTCGGTTCCAAGGCTGCGGGCTTCGTAGTGCTGCTTCGGGTGCTCCTCTTGCCCTTTTGGAATACCGACTTTCAGCGTCACTGGGTGCCTTTGATTGTTCTGATGGCGGCCTTTTCCGTAGTCCTGGGGAACTTGGCTGCGCTTCCTCAGCGGAACATGAAGCGGCTTCTGGGATACTCGAGCATCAGCCACGCGGGTTTTCTTTTGATCGGGTTGGCCTCGCACAGCTTCCTTGGATTTGCCTCGATGCTCTATTATCTTTTGGCCTACTTGGTTGCTACCTTCACCGCATTCCTGGTGCTTGTCCTGCTGGAGCGGGAGAAAGAGGGGAAGACCATTACCGATCTGTCCGGCCTCGTCCAGAGGAGTCCGCTCTTGGCATGGTCCATGGCGTTGGCGATGATTTCGCTCGCCGGGCTTCCGCCGCTCATGGGGTTTTTCGGCAAGCTTCTCGTCTTCCTCGCCGCTTGGGAGAGCGGGTTTCATGCTCTGGTGATGATCGGGGTGGCGGCGGCGGCGGCCGGGATCTACTATTATATATCGGTCGTCCGGGCGATGTTTTGGAGCGATCCTGTTCACCAGGCGCCGATTGTCGTCCATCCGGCCACCCAAGGGCTGCTCATGGCATTAAATGTCGGGAGCGTCCTTTTCGGTTTCTATGCGAAACCGATTCTCGCCCTGGCCGCCGGGGCAGTGTCCGGGATCGGGGGGTAGATCTTTCGCTCGAACCGGCGCAAGCAGCGGGCAGTTAGCTCAGTGGTAGAGCGTCTCGCTTACACCGAGAGGGCCGGGGGTTCGAATCCCTCACTGCCCAATCGATGAGACGAGAGCCGAGAGAAGAAAAAAGGACTTACTCTTCATTTCGAGCGGATTATGGTGAGCGAGCGCCATGCAGCAGTTTTTGATCGATCATGCGCTCCTCCTCGCCATCGGTTTTGCGCTCGTCGGGGTCATTGCGGCGGTTGCCTTAGCATACCAAGTACGCGGCATGGACGCCGGCGACGGGAAGATGCGCTCGATCGCCAGTGCCATCGAAGAAGGCGCTGCCGCGTATCTTAGCCGGCAGATGCGGGCGGTGGCCGCCATCGCCCTCCTCCTTTTTCTTCTCATCGGGATCTTCAAAAGCTGGTGGGCGGGCGGTGGATTCCTCCTGGGTGCAGGTTGTTCTTTCTTGGCAGGATTCATCGGCATGCGCGTTGCCGTGCTGGCAAACGTTCGGACGGCGCAGGCGGCCACGATTGGATCCCAGCGGGCCATGCACGTCGCCTTCCGGGGCGGGGCGGTTACCGGATTGCTGGTCGTAGGACTGGCTCTCTTCTCGGTGGGGACATTTTACTTCCTCTCGTTCACCCACCAAGGACTCAGGGAAACGGTCTCATCCCTGGTTGGCCTAGCTCTGGGAGCGAGTCTGATCAGCGTCTTCGCGCGCCTGGGCGGAGGAATCTATACGAAAGCGGCCGATGTGGGCGCCGATCTCACCGGGAAGATCGAGCAGCGCCTGGAAGAGGACGATCCCCGGAATCCGGCCACGATCGCGGACAACGTCGGTGACAACGTCGGAGACTGTGCGGGAATGGCCGCGGACGTCTTCGAAACCTATGTCGTCAGTCTCATCGGCGCTGTCCTCGTTGCGGCAATCAGCCTGGGAGGAGATCCCGCCGCGACGATGTACCCATTCCTCGTCGGTTGCATCACCGTTGTGGGTGCCCTCTGCGGGATCGGATACGTGAGCTACTCGAAGGCCCCGGCGGACAGAGCCCTGCTCCAGGGGGTCATCGCCAATGGCGTCGTAGCGGCCATCCTTTTTCTTCCGCTCTGTCTCTGGCTCTTTCCAGACCGGTGGGCTCAGGAATATAGCTGCTCCGTCATCGGGCTGCTCATGACGGCCGCCATGGTCATGATCACCGATCACTATACGAAGATCACGGGAAAGCCGGTGCAGCGGATCGCGCGAGCATCCCAGACGGGTCATGCCACAAACATCATTGCAGGCTTGGCCCTGGGGATGGAGGCGACCGCGCTTCCGGTGCTTTTCATCGCGCTGGCCGTGCTCGTCACGTTCTGGCTCGATCAGCTCTACGGGGTGGCCATCGCGGTTCGCTGTATGTTGAGCATGGCGGGGGTGGTCATTTCATTAGACAGCTTTGGCCCCATTACGGATAACGCCGGCGGAATCGCCGTGATGAGCGGGCTGCCAAAGCAGACGCGCCAGGTGACCGATGAGCTCGACGCGGTGGGCAACACGATGAAGGCCGTCACCAAGGGATACGCGATCGGATCGGCGGGGCTCGCCGCCCTCGTCCTTTTCGGTTCCTACGTGGAAGAACTCCGTCACTACAGTTCACAGGCAACGGCGGAGGGATTACAGTTCCGACTCCAGGATCCCAAGGTGATCGTGGGTCTCTTCCTCGGAGCCCTCCTCCCCTATGTTTTTGCTGCCCGAAGCATGGCGGCGGTGGGAAATGCCGCAGGAGCCGTCGTCGAAGAAGTACGGAAGCAGATCGTGGAGATCCCCGGGTTGCTCCAGGGAACCGCGAAGCCGCTCTACGGCCGATGTGTCGATATCGTGACAAAGGCCGCTTTGCACGAAATGGTCTTACCGGCCCTCTTGCCTCTGATCCTTGTCGTCGCGATTGCAGTGATCCCCGGGCTTGGCCCCGTCGTTCTCGGGGGCGCCCTCATCGGGACGATCGTGACCGGTCTCTTTGTCGCGATCTCCATGACCTCCGGTGGAGGCGCATGGGATAATGCGAAGAAATACATCGAGGAAGGACACTACGGGGGCAAGGGATCGGAGACGCATGCGGCAGCGGTCACGGGCGACACCGTCGGCGACCCTTACAAGGATACCGCCGGACCGGCCATCAACCCCATGATCAAGGTCGTAAACGTTTTGGCGATTCTGGTCATCGGGATTTTCGCCCGGTACTGGAATCTTTAGGGCGGGCTTTTTGAAGAATGGGAGGCTCCGGTAAAGCGCGGAGCGAAGCAAGCCGACGAAGCTCGGGATTGACCCGCATCCCAATCCGGGCTAACCTTAACAAGCAAGTTCCTCGTTCTGGAATGGACGAAACGGAACTCCACTTCCCGAAAATAACCCGCCGAACGGAAAGTCCCATGAAAGCGACGCAAAAACTACACGATCTTGGACAAAGCCTCTGGGTAGACAACATCTCGCGGCAGATGCTCGATGAGGGGCTCCTGGAAAAGTATATCCGGGACTATTCGGTCACCGGATTGACCTCCAACCCGACGATCTTCGACCATGCGATCGCCAAGAGCCATCGGTACGACGAGTCTATTGCAGCAGGCGTGTCACGGGGCCTCGAGGGGGAAGCCCTCTTCTTCGAGTTGGCCATGGAAGATCTTCGGAGAGCAGCCGACCTCTTCCGGCCTATTTACGATTCGACCAAGGGGCTCGACGGTCAGGTCTCGCTCGAAGTCTCACCGTTGCTCGCTTACGAGACGGATCGCACTCTAAAGGAAGCGAAGCGGATTTATGGCGCGATGGATTGCCCCAACTTACTGATCAAAATCCCGGGTACCAAGGAAGGCCTGCCGGCAATCGCCGGTTCGATTGCCGATGGGGTTTCCGTCAACGTCACCCTGCTTTTCTCGGCTCATCAGTATGCCGCGGCAGCGGACGCCTACATGAACGGGCTGGAGCGTCGGAAAGCGGCAGGGTTGCCCTTGGATGCGGTTTCTTCGGTCGCCTCCATATTCATCAGCCGGTGGGATAAGGCGACCACGGGCAAAGTGCCCGCACGCCTCCAAAACAAGCTGGGGATTGCCGTGGCCAAGCAGGCCTATCGGGCCTATTGCGAGATCCTCGCGTCCGATCGCTGGCGCTCGCTCGAGAAGTCGGGAGCGAAGCCGCAGCGGCTTCTCTGGGCCAGCACGGGCACGAAGGATCCGAAGGCCTCCGACATCCTCTACGTTCGCTCTCTTGCTGCCCCCAAAACCATCAACACGATGCCGGAGGAGACCCTTCTGGCTTTTGCCGATCATGGCGAGTTCGGAGAGCTGCTTCCGGCCGACGGAGGCGATGCCGCCACGTTGCTTGCCGAATTCCGCGAGGCGGGAATCGATGATCACGCGCTGGCGGAGCAACTCCAACGAGACGGGGCCGACTCCTTCATCGCTTCCTGGAAGGATCTCCTCCGCTCGATTGCGGAACGGGGCACTCTCCTGCAGCGCGCATAGAGAAGGGCATTCCGGTTAAGGGCCGGGCAATGCCGGTTCCTAAGATGGCCAAGGGACTTGTCCGGGGTCGCCTGATTCGGCAACGGGCAGGCCGCTCAAGTCGAGCAGTCCGTTGGTCGCCGTGACGCGCAGTGTATTGGTGCCTGCGTTAGGGAATTGGTGGATCCGGCCTCCAGCCTGCTGCAGAAGCAGGACGCCGGCCGCGATGTCCCAGAGGTGGATCTCCTGCTCCAAGTAGGCGTCGATCCTGCCGGAGGCTACGTAGGCTAGATCCAGAGCAGCCGAACCCGTTAGTCGAATCTTTCGGACGCGGGGCACGAGGTATTGAAAGAGGCGCAGCCCCTGTTCGATTCCCGCTCGGCTTCGAGAAAAGCCAACCACGCAGACCGCCTCGGAGAGGCGAGCCCGACTGCTCGCCCTAACGGGGCTACCGTTGAGACGGGAAGATCGATCCCTTTCGGTGGTGAAAAGTTCCTGTCGGATTGGATCGTAGATCACCCCAGCGAGAGTCTGGCCTTCTACCCGGACGGCAATCGAGGTGCAAAAATGGGGAATTCCATAGGTGAAGTTCACCGTGCCATCGAGTGGATCGACGATCCATTCGACCTCTCCGGTCGGCGAACCATCCGTACCCTCTTCCCCTAAGATCCGATGATCGGGGAAGTCGCGGAGGATCGTTCGGCAGATCAACTCTTGGCACTGCCGATCGGTCTGGATCTTGATGTCGTAGGCGGTCTCTTCGGCAATGATGACCGGCCGTCCGAAGCTCCGCCGGAGGAGATCTCCGGCAACCAGGGCGGCGTCGACCGCCGTCCGAACGCATCGGGCGGAGAGCGTAGCAAGCTCGGGAGAAAGAGGGTTCATCGGAAGGCTAGAGAAAAGCCGGCAAGCGGAAGTTGGACCGGACTCCTCCCAACTCGTTTCGCTGCGGCTGCTCGGCAGGCTCGCGGAGCGAATAGATTCGAGAAACATCTTGTTCCGGCATCGTCACCCTGTAGACCGTATCGGCTGACGCCACGGTAGGGCGATTGTGGGTGAGGATCAAGAACTCTGGAGAGTTCCTGGAAAACAGAGGAGAGCCCGGGACAAAAAGACTGCCCGACTCCTCTGGCGGCCTGAAAAAGCGGCGTGGGAGCTTTTCTTCTAGGGGCAAGCAATTCCGAGCAGGCGGTAGGCCGTTCTCTGGAGTGGCAGAGAATGAAATTGGCTGCTCGCGACCATGGCGTCAAGGGCATTGCGTCCTTCGGAGCGCAACTCATGTTGTGCCCAGAGAAGAGCCACGCAGAGCGCTTCTTCCTTGGAAAGATCGATTTTGGGCAGCTCGGCGTAAGGAGCGGCGAAGGAGAAATAGTGGAGAAAGCGGAACTCCTTACCGCTAGCGACGAAGAGGAGGTTGCCACGCCGCTCGTTTCCCCGCTCGATCACGAAAAAGAAGGCGCGCTTTTCGCACGCCGATGGTCCTACGAGATCATGGGTACAGTCGAATGCCAAGTAACTGCGAATCAGGAGTTGATTGCCCTCCGGCAAGGTATCCAAGAAGCGGGCCAGCCGTTCCGTCAAAAATGGGGTCATCGCCGCCCGGCGACCCTGCACACAGACCGGCGTCGCGAGAACCAGCAATCCAAAGGAGGCAACGATCGACGCGAAAACGCAGGCCCGGCAACGCAGGGAGCGAAGCCGTTGCAACAAGGGCTCTCCTCTGGAAGGGGTGGGAAAGGCAAGATCGCTCAGAGAAGAGGATGATGTTTTTATAAGAACAACCCCGTTTATGGTCTGGCCGGACTCTCGTCCGGCTTGGCTTGGCGATAGTCGACGATCTCAATACGCTGGCGTTCATGGCGTGAAGCAAACGGAATCCGCACCCGGTAATGAAAGAGGACCGTCTTAGGTGCGTAGCCGAGCGGGATGCGCTGGGCGGCGTAGGAGAAATCGAGATGCTCGAATCGGACAAAAAACCAAGCGACGTTGACCGGCTCTTCTAGAAAAGCGTGCGTTTCCAGGATCGAGTAGTCTCGGGCGCTGACCTGCATCTGCCCGCGAACATGGTTCAGCAGCTTCTCCAGCGGAGTCCGATAGGGCTCGTTCGGCTTGCCGGAGAAGGCAAGGTGATAGGCGGGCTCGCCGTGCCAATCTTCTTGACCCAGCAGGATCACGCGAAATCGGGGAACGGCCTTCCGAAAGGAATAGACGGTCTCGATGCCTCGTCTTGCCTGTTTCACCTCCGCCTCGGCTACCGCGCGGTTGGCGTTCTGGTCACCCGCGGCATTCGTGAGAATCAAGGCATGGCTATTCGGGCGGATTTGAACCACGAGATGGGAATGACTCCGCGGCGCATTGTCCTTCCCCAGCGCCTCGATGTCGATCTTCTCGAGGAATTGATAGGCATCCAGCTCATGTGCGAGAGCCTCCTGCTTGTCGACCATCCGAGTGAGGATCGAAGAGAGAGGCGGGGTCTGGGTGGGAGGAGAGGAAGGTTCCGCCATCAAGCTCGTGCGCGCGAGCAGCCACCCGAGCAGCACGACTACGCAACCCGGAAACGGCTTCAAAAAGGGAAGCCCCATGCCTCCTAAATCGCGAGTTGGATCGGCTCGATTTCGAGCGCTCTCCCGGAGAGGTCGTCTAGGGTGAGTAGGACGCCGTCAGCCTGAAGGCCCTTCGTCGCCAGACCAAACCGCTGGGGAAGGATAGTCACATACCGCTGGATGACCGGCGCGACGTCCCGACCGATGACCGAATCATGCGCCCCGCAGAATCCGGCATCGGTCAGGTAGGCCGTGCCTCCCGGAAGAATCTTTCCGTCAGCCGTCTGCACATGCGTGTGTGTGCCCACGACTGCGGAGACCTGTCCGTCGAGGTATCGTCCGAAAGCGATCTTTTCCGAAGTGGCTTCCGAATGGAAATCCACAAGAA
The DNA here is from genome assembly GCF_902143375.2 of Methylacidimicrobium tartarophylax. Taxonomy (GTDB): domain Bacteria; phylum Verrucomicrobiota; class Verrucomicrobiia; order Methylacidiphilales; family Methylacidiphilaceae; genus Methylacidimicrobium; species Methylacidimicrobium tartarophylax. The sequence continues at coordinate 55,342 of NZ_CABFVA020000116.1, forward strand.
TGCAAGGAGTCTCCCGCCGAATTGCTTCCAAGACGGGGCGAACCGTCAGAAAAGGGTTATCCGTTTGGGGCGTCATGAATGTACGTCCCAGCGCGCAAAGCACTCCTAGCTTCTTTCCATTCCCTTGGACGACGATCGAGCCAGCCCCTGGCGTATTCGGTGGAAAGTTGAGTGGACGGAGCAGGCGGGGCTCGTCGGCGAGGAATGGGACGATTTCTCGTTGATCCCAGGCGTGATCACCCAGGGTGATCACATCGGCGCCATACCGAAGCAACTCGTAGGTGATCTTGGGCGTGATCCCATTGCCGCCAGCGGCGTTTTCTCCGTTGACGACGACAAAATCAATCTGCGCCTTCTGACGCAAACGGCCGATCGCAATGCGAGACGTCTCTCGTCCGGCCTCACCGACGACGTCGCCTAGAAATAGTACCTTCACCGAGCCAGCGCTGTTCCTCGCTGACCCCACCGAAAGGAGAAGAACGAGAAGAGCGACTTTCCCCAAAAAAGCGAGAGCCGGCTAGCGCCGGTCCCGCTTACGGAAGCCTCCCGAGCTGGAGCCGGAACCGGAGGGAGAAAATCTCCTTCGACCTTCGTTCCATGCAGCTTGTCGATCGCTGCCTTGGATTCTTCCGGGTTCTCCATCGTGACGAAGGCAAAGCCACGAGACTGCCCGGTCATCCGATCGATGATCAGGTTAACCTCAGTGACTTTCCCATACTGGCTAAAGAGCGCGCGAACGTCTTCCTCTCGGTGAGAGAAAGGGAGGTTCCCAACATACAATCTGTTATTCATGCAATCTTTCCTCTATACTATCACATCTCATCTGCCGGGTCCCCCCGATCGCAGCGGCGCTTCGAAAGAAGTGGGTACCAGCCTTGGTGCCCGCACCTCTCTCGCAGAACCTCGCTCACAATCCCACATCGGAAGAAGGAGTCAAGCGGAAAGCGGGGAAGCAGTCTCCCTCCCTGGGGGGCACAAGCCGCACCGGGCGGGGGGAGAGTCGATCGAAGGTTCGGTCCAAAGGGGTCGCGCAGCGAGCAGAAAAAGACGATCGACTATAAGGAGTCGTAGAGGCGGCCGGAGTTGAGAATGCCTTTCGGATCAAAGGCGGCCTTGAGCCTTTTGTGAAGGGCGAAGAGCCCCGGGTCGAGAGGCTGCAGGCGGCACCGGCCCGAGTCGAAGAGAGCGGCATGGCCTCCCATCGAGCGAGCCCACTCCCAGAGGGCGGTGGGCTCGGCCGACCCTTTCCACCAGCGTTGGGCTCCGCTCCAATCGAGCAAGAGCCTGCCTCCGCCGGGTGGAGGAGCCAGAGTCGCCGGAGGGACCGAAAGCCGCCAGAGCGGACCGGGGAGGGAGAAAAACGGATGGGTGCGCTCGCGGACCGACTGCCAAAAGGCATCCGGGTCCGCCAGACGCTCTCCCCCGATGCGATTCGCCGCAGCCCGCACTCCGGCTTCCGTTCCGCTCAACCGAAGGAAGAGCCGTTCCCCATCGTGAGAGGCTGCGCTCAAGGGGAGTGGCTTGGCGGCGAGCTCGGCCAGCCGGCGGATGGAGCTTTCCAGGCCTTCTTCCCTCGTCAGGGTTTCCGAGGCGGGTGGCAGCGGGCCCACCTTGAGGCTGATCTCGAGCAAGGCGCCAAGGGTGCCTTGTGCTCCGGTAACCAAGCGCGCCACGTCATATCCGGCCACGTTCTTGATGACCTCTGCGCCAAAATGAAGTAGTTGGCCTCTCCCGTCGAGTAGCCGCACGCCGAGAACGAAGTCCCGAGCCGCCCCGAAGAAAGGGCGAGCCGGTCCGGAAAGGCCGCAGGCGATCGTCCCGCCGAGTGTTGCGCAGGAAGCGAAGGACGGCGGCTCGAAGGGGAGCCACTGTCCATGTGCAGCCAGAAGATCGTGAATCTCGCCCAAGGGAGTTCCGGCCCGCGCGGTGAGGACAAGCTCGGTCGGCTCGTAGTGGACGATGCCACAATGCTCACGCACCGAGAGGCGCTTTCCCTCGACCGATCGACCCAGGAACGGCTTGGTCTCCCCTCCGGCGAGGGAAAGCCGGATTCCGGAATCGTGGGCTTGTCGCACCTCGTCGGCCAATGCTTCCGTAAGATCGCGGTCGCTCTGGCTCATGGGCTCCTTTCCTCTGCAGGATCGGTTGTTAGGACCTCAGAACCGTTCGATCCCGGGAAAAGGCAGCGTTCCCCGATGGACATGCATCGCCCCCAACTCGGCGCACCGATGGAGCAGAGGAACCGCCTTGCCCGGGTTGAGGATGCCTTCGGGATCGAAGGCATCCTTGATGCGATGGAATTGCGCCAGTTCTGCTGCGCGAAACTGGATGCACATCTGGTCGAGCTTTTCCACTCCGACGCCATGTTCCCCGGTGATCACTCCGCCGAGTTCTACGCAGAGCTCCGAGATCCGGCCTCCGAGGCTCTCGGCCCGCTTGAGTTCATCGGGCCGGCTCGCATCGTAGAGGATCAGGGGATGCAAGTTCCCGTCTCCCGCGTGGAAGACGTTCGCCACCGGCAGCCCATATTCCGCCGAAAGCCGAGCGATGCGGCGCAGGGCTTCCGGCAAGGCCCGGCGGGGAATGGTGCCGTCCATGCAATAGTAATCGGGGGCCATCCGCCCGGCGGCTGGGAACGCCGATTTCCTCCCTTTCCAAAGCAAAAGCCTTTCTTCCTCGGAGCAGGAGAGACGCAAGAAATAGGCTCCGCTCTCTCGCAGCTGCTCTTCGGCGAGGGCGATCTGTTCGTCCACCTCCTCGGGCGGTCCGTCGCACTCGCAGAGAAGGAGGGCGGCCGCGTCCATCGGATAGCCGGCGTGGACAAACTCCTCGGCTGCCCGGATGGCTAAATTGTCCATCATTTCCAAGGCCGCCGGAACGAATCCCCGGCCAATCAGCTTTCCCACCGCCGCGGCGGCGGAGTCGACCGAGGCGAAGGCGGCGACGATCAAGCGAGCCAAGGGGGGGCGCGGCAAGAGACGGACCGTCGCCTCAACGACCACCCCGAGCAGGCCTTCCGATCCGACGAAGAGGGCCAGGAGATCGAAGCCGGCCGAGTCGAGCGCTTCCGCCCCCAGGGTCAGCAACTCCGCCTCTGGGGTGAGAATCTTGACGGCAAGGACGTTATGAACGGTCAACCCGTATTTCAGGCAATGAAGGCCGCCCGCGTTTTCCGCAATGTTCCCTCCGATCGTGCAGGCGACTTCGGAGGAAGGGTCCGGAGCGTAGAAGAGGCCGTGTGGAGCGGCGGCTTCCGAGATCGCCCGATTGGTCACCCCGGGTTCGACTCGTGCCGTTCGGTTGAGAGGATCGAGCGCAAGGATCTTCCGAAACCGGGCCATGCTCAGGAGCAGGCCGCCGCTTCTGGGGAGAGCTCCTCCCGACAAACCGGTTCCCGCACCTCGGGGAATGACCGGCAGGCGCAGCGCGCAGCAGACGCGAAGGATCTCCTGGACTTGGGCGATCGATTCCGGGATCGCCACCGCCAAGGGGGTCTCCCGGTAGGCGGTCAGTCCGTCGCACTCATACGGCCGCAACTCCTCCGGCTCGGAAAGCACGGGGCAACCGGGGATCGCGCTTCGCAGCCGCCGCAAAATTTCTTGCGGCGAGCAGGAGCGGGAGGCCGCTCCATGGGCCTCCTGTGCGCCGCCTCCGCGCAGGAAGGAGGCAAGAGGCGAAGGAGTCACAAAAGACGAATGCCTCGAATCCGTTTCTTTGACAACTCCACCCTCCGCACACTGGTTACCCAGTGACTAGAGAAGGCAGCGGCGCAGGAGGCAGGGCAAGGCTGGTCGGATACGCAAATTCGAGGTAGGTCGGATGGCGCAACCCGGACTCGTAAAAGTCCAGGAGGCGCATGCCTTCGTTCGGCTTCAGCACATCCCCCTTGATGGCGGCATCGATCTGTGCCTTGAAGGCCCGCTGAAGAGCATGGGTCTCGTACTGAACCGAGGCCAGGGCCTCCGCGATCGTGAGGGCTGGGATGGTTTCCTCGATGTAGAAGCCCTGTGGTTCGTCGGCATCGAGAAAGACGTGCGCCTCGTTGACTCTCCCCAAGAGATTGTGCAGATCGCCCATGATGTCCTGGTAGGCACCGATCAGAAAAATACCGACCAGATAGGGCTTCCCCGTAAAATCATGAAGGGGCAGAGTGCTCTGGATAGCGTCGTCGCCATCGATAAACGTCGAGATCTTGCCATCGGAATCGCAGGTGATGTCGGCCAAAATGGCTCGACGGGTCGGCGGCCGGTGGAGCTCGTGGATGGGAACGATCGGGAAAACCTGGCCGAGCCCCCAATAATCGATCAAGGATTGGAATACGGAAAAATTACAGAGAAATTGATCGCAGAACGAATTGCCGAGCTTGCGAATTTCTTCCGGAATCTGCTTTGTCCCTTCGTAGAGAGAGAGAACTTCTTTGCTGATTTCCCAGTAGAGCGTTTCGACATGCGCTTTGGTGTGGAGATCGAGAAGGCCGAGATCAAACATGGAAAGCGCATCTTCCTTGACCTGAAGCGCGTCATGATAATGCTCCAAACGATTCTTCCGGCTCAAAAGCTGCTTCTTCACATCAAGCAGTTCCCGGACGAGCTTATGGGGCTCCGTCTGCTGCGGCGTGGCAGCAAGAGTCCTCTCCTTTTCAATGGATCCAAAGGTGTCGACGACGAGAACCGAATGGTGTGCGGCGACGGCTCGCCCGCTCTCGGTGACTAGGCAGGGGTGAGGGACCTTCTCCTCGTCACAGACTTCCGCCACATTGTAGACTACGTCGCGCGCATACTCTTGCAGAGTGTAGTTGATGCTCGAGTCGGTCGAACGGCTCCCGTCGTAGTCGACTCCCAGGCCGCCGCCCGCATCAAGGTAGGCGAGCGGAAATCCCAATTGGCGGAGGCGGGCGTAGTAGCGGGCGGCCTCGCGTACGGCGCGCTTGATGGTAATGATGTCGGGGATTTGAGAGCCGATATGGAAATGGACGAGTTGCAGGCAGCGTTCCATTCCGCATTGGCGCAGGCGATCGGTTACATCGAGCAGTTCCTGGGTGGACAGGCCGAACTTTGCGCTTTCGCCGCTGGAAAGAGCCCAGCGCCCCCTCCCTTTTGCCGATAGACGGATGCGCACGCCGAGGAGGGGGTCGACCTCCAACTTGCGCGCGGCCTCGAGCGCGACCTCGAGTTCCGCCGGCTTTTCCAGGACCAGAAAGATCTTCTTCTTGAGCTTGCGGCCCAGAAGGGCGGTTTCGACGAAGAGACTGTCCTTGAAGCCGTTACAGATGATCAAGCCTTCCGGGTCCCGGTGGAGGGCAAGGGCGGCAAAGAGCTCCGGCTTGCTCCCGACCTCCAAGCCGTGATGATAAGGAGAGCCCGCGTCGAGGACCTCTTCCACGACTTCTTGGAGCTGGTTGACCTTAATTGGGAAAACGCCGCGGAACCGTTCGCAGTAGCCTGCTTCCTCGATTGCTTCGGCGAATGCTCGGTTCAGGCTTTCGACCCGGTGGCGAAGGATGTCTTGAAAGCGGAGGAGGAGTGGGAATTGCAGTTTGCGCCCCCGCGCCATTTCGACCACTTCGAGCAGGTCGATCTCCGGACCACCGTCCTGCAGCGGGCGAACGGTCATGTGACCCGCTTCATTGGCAGAGAAGTATCCCGCACCCCATCTCGGAATTTGATAGGTCTGCAGGGCTCGGTGGATGTTCCACGGGATTTTCGCGCTCATCGGTCTCCCTTTATAAAAATCTCTCTCGTCTTTTCGCAATCTCGGGGAAAGAGAAACTTTCCGCTTAGGAGTCGAGGCATTCGCGGCAGCTTGCGAAGGGGCGGGATTGTGGTACGAAGGAGGTGTGAAGAATGATCTCGTCTCCGTCGAGGTCGTCGGAATCCTCCCGACCGGCCCTCAGGGTTTCGCCGTTTTCCTGGGCAATGAGGAGAAGGTATTCGTGATCAATGTCGATAGCTATGTCGGCCGTGCGATTATGGCGGCACTCCGCGGCGAGCGCAACGAACGGCCGCTGACCCACGAGCTGGTCGGCTTGATTTTCGAGGGGTTTTCGATCGGCATAGACCGAGTCATCATCAACGACCTGCGAAACAATACCTACTTTGCGCGGCTTCTTCTGCACGCGGAAAGCGAGGTGCATAAGAAGATGATCGAAATCGACGCTCGTCCCAGCGATTGCCTGACACTCGCCTTGCAAGCCAAGCGCCCGATTCTGGTCGCCCGCGAAGTCTGGGACGAAGTAGAGGACATGAGCGAGCTTCTGGAGAAGATGCGCGAGGCGCAACGCAAACAGCAAGAGCCGCCTGACGAACCGTTCTTCGGCGGCGAGACCAAATAGATCATGGTCCGCCCTGGTTGCGTCAACTCTTTCGCCTGGCGGAGGCGAGGAATGCTCCGAGGAAGAGAGAGGCGATCAGGACGGCGGTATTGAGCGTTGGGACCGAGAACCACGGTTTGAGACAGAGTTCTCCGCCCATGAGCGCCAGAACCCACGGGATCGCCCGGTTGAGCCACTGCAGGTTGTCCGCCGCGTGCTGCACGAGCGGGTAGAGGGAGCGGAGTCCCATGACCGCGCAAAGATTGGCCGGAAAGACCACGGTGGGATCGAGCGTGATGGCAAATGCCGCAGGAACGGAATCCAAGGCGAAAAGCAGGTCGGCGAACTCGATCGACAGGAGGGCAAGCAGCCGCGGAGACCGCAGGGTCCGGCCGCACCGGACAAGGAGCCCGCGGGATCTCTCTTCCTCGCTCGGGGGAATCAGGGTGCCGAGCAGTCGTGCTCCCGGGATCACGGACCCCGAGTCTGGGTTGCGGGAGAGTCGGACCGCCGCGACGAAGAGCAGGATCCCCAACAGCGGGAAGACGGCTTCGTACGTTCGAAGCAGGCTCAAGCCGGCCCAGATCAGCAAGGCACGCAGCAGGACGGCCAGGAGAACGCCTACGGTCAGTAGATGTCCCTGGGCGGCACCCCGAATATGGAAAAGACGGAATGTCCCATAAAAAGCGAAGAGATTGTCGATGCTCAGGAGATATTCGAGGCCATACATGGCTCCAAAGTCGAGAGCCGCGGAAAGTCCGCGCGTCTTCCCTAGGTAGCCGCCGTAGGCCGCGGAAAATGTCAACCAGAGAAGGCTGAGAAGCAGAGCGCGGCGCAGAGGTCTCTTGCCCAAGCTTCTGGCCAAGCCCGCTTCGAGCAGCGCGAGCAGGGTGAGGAGGCCGAAGAACCAAAAGAGGAAAGAACTCATGGGAGCCGGAACGGGCGGCTTCTTTTGGGCGCGAGGGTTCGATCAACGCAAGGAAAAATGGTGCCGGCGGAAGGAGGATAAGGATGCAGCTCGTCGAGGATCCAGAAGAGATGCAAGCGGTTGGACTCCGTCTGACGCAAGGCGGTGCTTCCTCCGTGTTGGTGCCAACCATGGGGGCGCTCCATCCTGGACATCTCTTCCTCATCCAAAAAGCGCGGCAAGAGGGAGCACCCGTGATCGTCAGCGTCTATGTCAATCCCTTGCAGTTCGGCCCAGGAGAAGACCTGGCTGCGTATCCGCGGACGACAAAGGCGGACGTGCAGGCCTGCGAAGCGGCGGGCGTGGATCTTCTCTTTGCTCCCCGGACTCTCTATGCGGACGACCATTCGACCTATGTCGGGGAAGAAGTCCTCTCTTCCGGCCGGTGCGGAAGAAGCCGGCCTGGCCACTTTCGAGGAGTGGCGACCGTGGTCGTGAAGCTCCTCAACCTGACTCAGGCGGCGGCGGCGGTCTTTGGATGGAAGGATGCGCAGCAACTTTCCGTGATCCGTCGCGTGGTGCGCGATCTCGCCCTCCCCGTCCGGATCGTCCCGGTGGAAATTCAGCGGGATCGGGACGGGCTGGCATGGAGCTCAAGGAACCGGTATCTTTCGACAGAGCAGCGGAATCGGGCGGCTGCCTTCCCTCGCATCCTCGAGGAGGCGGCTCGGCGTCCGGATGGCTGCGTCTGGGCGGCGGTCGAGTTGAACAAGAGGCCGGGGTTTCGCGTCGATTATGTTGAAGAAGTGGACGGTCGCGTGTGCGGAGCCATCTGGATCGATGAAGTTCGGTTGATCGACAATTTTCCATGTGCAAGCTGATTCGAGCTGTGCTTTTTGCGGCTGCCGTTCTTCTGACGCCGGCTCTCGCTAAGGCAGAAGGCGATACCGGGTGGCATCTTGCGACCATCGGCGGGCGAGAATATGTGCCGCTCGAGGAGTTTTGCCGCTTTTATCGGCTCTCGGCCGTGGAGCCGTTGCCAGGGGAAATTCATCTGTCCGGGAACGCAGGGACCGTGGATGGGAAGCACGGAAGACCATATGTCTTCATCGACGGCATCCGACACACGCTCTCCTTTCCTCTGCTCGAAAGAGATCGACAATGGTACGTTTCCCGCACCGACCTTTCCTGCTTGTTCGATCCCATTTTTCGTCCTTCCCGCGTTCCGGTTCGGTTTTCGTTCCGGGGCGTCGTGATCGATCCTGGGCATGGCGGCGAGGATAAAGGAGCGAGAAGCCGAAACGGCCGATACGAGAAGGAGTACACCTTGGACACGGCGCGCCGGCTGGGGAAGATTCTCCGCTCCCAAGGCTTTCCCGTCGTCTTTACCCGAACGAGCGACGTCTTCGTTCCCCTGGAAGAGCGAGTACGGATTGCCCAGGCCTACCCGGACTACGTCTTTGTCAGCCTCCATTATAACCAGTCGGAGCCGAGCGGGCACGGAGTCGAGACCTACTGTCTCGCGCCTCGGGGAGCCCCGTCGAGCAATAATGGAACCTGGGTGCGACGGGTCGACTATCTGTCCCTCCCGGGAAACGGCAACGACCTGCTCAATACACTCTTGGCCCACGAAATCCATTTGGAGCTTGTCCGCTTGCGCCCCGACGATCCAGAGATGGACCGGGGGTTTCGGCGTGCTCGGTTCGTGGTGCTTCGGGACAATCCGCTGCCCGGAGCTCTGGTGGAAGGAGGTTTTCTGTCCGACCCGATGGATTCGTCCTGGATCGATCGACCGGAGTATCGACAGCGGCTGGCCGAGGCCGTGGCTCGCGGGCTGGGCCATTTCTTTCAAGCGACCGAGGTGCGCGCGTCCGCAACCCGCGCGATCTCCGTGAAGCGCGGATCGGAGCTACAGTAGAGCCACAAAGGGATGCGGATTCCCTTGAGCAGGGCTCGACCCGTGCCGGTTTCTCGACTAGATTTCCCACGGGCGGCGCGGGTATGGCACTCGGGATGAGCTTGCGGGATTCGTTCTTAAACAAACTTCTCGGACGGATCGAACGGCTCGGTCCGACAGAGATCCAAAACTATCTCCGGCGACTGGCCCAGGAGAAGGGGTTTCTGGAGACGGTTTTTAATGCGCTCCAGGAAGGGATTTTGGTGGTCGATGTCCGGGGGAAAATCTTGTACGGGAACCAGAGCGCAGAGCGCCTCCTGGAAATCGATCGGGCAGGGGTTCTGGGCAAATCGCTCGGCCGCTATCTTCCCGACGTTGATTGGCCGTCCTTGTTCGCTTCTCGCCAGATCTTCAGCCGAGATCTGCAAATCACCTACCCGGAGATGCGTTATCTAAACTGTTCGGCCGTCCCGCTCGAAAAAGGACCGGACGGGAGAGATGCTTTCGTCGTCATCATCTATGACATGACCGCCAATCGGGAGAAGACTCTGGAGATGATCGAATCCGAAAAGCTCAACGCCCTCACCCTGCTTGCGGCCGGAGTGGCGCACGAGCTCGGAAATCCGCTCAACTCCCTCCAGATTCATACGGAGCTCCTCCAGAGGGAGCTTGTGGGTAGGAAAACGCGGCGCGCGGTTGTCGAATCCCTCACGGCCATCCGGTCCGAGTTGCATCGACTCGATGTGATCGTCAATCAGTTCCTTCGGGCGATTCGGCCTGCCTCTCCCAAGCTGGAGTGGATTGTTTTGAACGAGGTCGTGCGAGATGCGGTCTCCTTCCTGACCCCCCAGATGGACAATCGCGATGTCGTGGTCGAGATGGAGTTGGCCAAGAACATGCCCTTAGTCCGCGCGGATCGGGATCAACTAAGACAGGCGTTTTTCAATGTGATGAAAAACTCGCTGGAGGCGACGGATCGCGGCGGAATGCTGGGAGTTCGGACAGAGCTGTCGGACGCTCATTTTCTGGTCAGTTTTCAGGATAACGGATCCGGGATGTCGGTGGCGGAGATGGGCCGGGCATTCGAGCCTTATTTTACGACCAAGCAATCCGGCACCGGGTTGGGTCTCTTGGTGGTGCGTCGCATCGTGCGGGAGCATGGCGGGGAAATCCAGTTGGAAAGCCGCGAAGGAAAAGGAACAACGGTACGCATCCTTCTGCCACGGAGCGAGCGGCGAGTCCGCCTCTTGCCGATGAGATCCGAGCAGGAGGACGAGGGGACAAAAGGCGAGGAGAAGTCCTGACCTCTTCGATGCACGATCTTCCTGGATTGCTGATTGTCGACGATGAACGCAACGCCCGCGAGGGCCTCCGCCGTGCCTTCTCGGAGGAGTTCGAAACCTATACGGCCGAGGACGTGGAGGCTGCGAAGAGCGTCTTGGAGAACGAGGCGGTCGATGTCGTCTTGCTCGATCTTCGCCTTGGGAAAGAATCGGGGTTGGATCTGCTCGATTTTAGCCGGAATCTCCCGACTTCCCCCGTCTGCGTGATGATGACCGCCTACGGCTCGGTCGACAACGCCGTGGAGGCGATCAAGCGGGGAGCCTACGACTATGTCACCAAGCCGCTTGACTTGGGAAAGCTCGAAATCGTTCTGCGGAGAGCGGTCCGATCCCGGCAGGTGGAGACGGAGAATCAAAATTTACGGGAGCAGCTCGGACGGAAATTCGGCTTGGATCGAATCATCGCGAGATCCGCGGCGATGGTCCCTGTAGTCGAAAAGATCCGACAGGTCGCCGGAAGCCGCGCCACGGTGCTCTTGGAAGGCGAGAGCGGAACCGGCAAAGAACTTGCCGCCCACGCTGTTCACCTGTTGAGTCCCCGCCGCGCCTTCCCCTTCGTTGCCGTTCATTGCGCCGCCCTCTCGCCCCAACTGCTGGAAAGCGAGCTTTTCGGCCATGAGCGAGGAGCCTTTACCGGAGCCGTGGAGAAGAGGCTCGGACGCTTCGAGGAAGCGCATCGGGGCACCATCTTTCTCGATGAGATTGGAGAGATCGATGCAACGACGCAGGTCAAGCTTTTGCGGGTTCTCGGGGAGCGGGTCATTCAGCGGGTAGGGAGCAACAAGGCGATCCCCATCGACGTTCGAGTTATCGCTGCGACCAATCGCAGTCTGGAGCAGATGACCGCGGACGGCTCTTTTCGCGAAGACCTCTTCTTTCGTCTCAATGTGGTGCGCATCGTCTTGCCGCCCCTGCGGGAGCGAAAGGAGGATCTTCCCCTTCTCTTCCAGGACTTCATCGGCGAGTTCGCGCGGGAAAACGGGAAGAGAGTCAGCGGTCTGACGAAAGAAGCGGAAAAGATTCTCTGCGATTATGACTGGCCGGGCAACGTACGGGAGTTGCGCATGGCCCTGGAACATGGGGTCGTCATGGCGCAAGGACCCCGAGTGACGCGGGAGGATCTTCCGGAAAGAATTTGTACTCCTTCCCTTCTTCGCCCTGCACGCAACATGGCGCCCGCATCGATGACCCTGCGTGAGGCGGAAAAACAGTGGATTCTTCAGGCACTCCGCTCCTGCGGAGGGAACCGAAGCGCAGCCGCTCGGAAGTTGGGCATCAGCCGAAAGACTCTCCTGCGCAAGATCGCCGAAAAGCAACTGGAAGATCGCGTTCTCTGATCTGCCGGTTGACGTCGCGATTGCGAGCAAAGCGGTAAAAAGCTAGCGAAGGAGACCGACAACGGCTTTGATCGGCTGTTGATGCGGGGAGACTCTCTTTTGATTCCCGACCCCGTCCGTCCCCGGGGTAGAGTCGTTGATGCGAAAGGAGAACGCAGCAGCCGGCGGAACCGGTGCGTCGCCTTCGTCTGGGTTGCCTTATCTTCCTTGCTGCTGGCCGGCACGGCCCTGCCTCCCCTGTTCGGTTCTCCCAGCGGTCAGAGCAATGCCGATCTGACGGCTCCCCAGGGAACGGAGAACGAAGGAGAGATGATGCGTCTCCAACGGATTTTGGAAGAGCAGGGAATGGCCGTGAGCTCGCCATCGCCGGGCGTCAAGCTGGGAGGGTATGTGGACAGCGCCTTCGAAATGAACTTCGTCAACGCTCCATCCTTCAACCAGGTGCCGCGTTTTGCGGCACCGACGGCAGCGGGAGGAAGTCGGCTGGCCCGGGGCTATCCCCTCCTTCCGATGCGCTTGGCGGACGACGGCATTCCGGGCGGCGGCTTCAATCTCAACCAGCTGAAGCTCTGGTCGGAAAAAGAACTGACGGCGGAGAACCGATGGGATGCCGGCTTTCGCATGGACCTCATGCTGGGCCAGGATGCTGCCTTGGGGGTGCCCGACTTCCTTTCCGGAGCCGGATCGTCCAGTTCGACGGGCATGGGATTCAACACCAGTGAAGTCTTCCTGGAGCAGGCCTACGTCCAGTTTCAAATTCCGATCGGGGATCGGAAGCTTGAGGTTCATGTCGGCAAGTTTGCGGCTCCGATCGGCCTCGAGGTTCTCGAGCGGCCGGCAAACTTCAACATGACCTACGGCCTTTTCTTCAACAATGTCGAGCCCTTCGTGCTGGTTGGAACGCAGTTTATCTTTCGCGTGGACGATTGCTGGACGGTTCGAGGAGGGGTGACCGACGGAGGGTTTAACGTGGGCCGAAGCGGGTACCCTTTTTTTGGAATGGTGAACAACTCGATTAGCGGTCTCTCGTCCTTTCTTCTGACGTTCAACCTCGACTACGTCTCTGCCGACAAGAGCTTCGTTAACACCTATGGGATGCTCTACGGACCGCACGGAACGAATCCTCCCGGTTTCGGCACATCACCTGGAATGGAGAATGGCGCCTACTACCCCGGGGCCTATGCAAACGGGGATATCGTTCCGGGGCCCTATAACTCTCCGGGAACTTACATGGAGTTTAACGACTATGGGATCTGGACTCCTTCCTTCGTCTATCGCCGCCGGCTGCAGCTTGCCTACGAGCTCATCGGCGGCTTTTACAACAACGCCGTCGCGCCGGCGGGAATTACCGGCTTGAGTCCGGCGACCGAAACCGCCTTGGGGATCTTCCCGCTCTTTCCCTATTCCTCTGGTTACGGCGGTCCTACCAACTGGATGGGCGCCGGGATCTACCAGATTTATCGCTTCAATCCGCTCGTCAGCTTGGCGCTGCGGGAGCAGTGGTTGCAGGCTTCCGGCAATAGCTACCTCGAGGGGATGATCGCTCCGACGAACATCTATAGCGCAACGATGACCCTCCGCTTTGATCTGGCGGATAACTTCATGGTGCGGATGGAAGCTCGCATGGATTGGGGCGACAACATGATGAACTATTACGCTCCCGCCAACGGCATTCCTCCGGCCGACGTCGGTCTCGCCGGCAATGGACTCGTAGGCACTTCGAGCGGTCCCTTCTTTTTCTCAGGACTGGAGGCCGCTTACACCTTTTAGCGCTGATCAGCCGTTCAAAAAAACAATGGCACGCATTCTGCTTTCTCCATCGGCGACTGGATCGGGCATGTCCTGGTGGATCACGGATCCGACCGGGCTGCGCGAGCAGAGGAAAAGGGGGGAGGATGAAACGGACCGGGCACGGAAAAGAACTGGCGTTAGCTTTTTTGGGGGTTCTGGGGGCTTGGCTCGCGGGGCTGCTCCCGGCGTTGGCTGTCGAGGAATCGGCGAGTGCCAACTCCTCTGGGACGGCAACCAGCGGAGGCCAGAGTTCCTCGAA
>NZ_CABFVA020000117.1 GCF_902143375.2 Methylacidimicrobium tartarophylax
CCGCATCGCGGAGCTTCTCGACTATTTGCGGTTGCGTGTCTCTTGATCGAAAGCGGTCGGGCCAAATCTGAATTTTCTCCGAAAACGTAGCCGAGTGCACGGCTCGGGTGGAGGTTGGAAAAGGGAGGTCCGGCAACCGGCAGAAGCCGAAAGGAAAACCAATCGACTTTGACCGGAAAAAATGGCTGTAAACCTGAAAGCTTCCAGGATATCTTTTTTGTAAAGGAAAGCTGGTTTTCTTCGAAGCGGAACTGCAACTTGGTGAACGCACTTATGACAACGGCAGGAGGCCCTTCTCTCCTTTTAACCGGATTCCGCCTTCCTGCCTTGGTGCGTCGTCATGACAACTGCGGGTGAAACTAAACATATGAATTGGCCGACGAGCATTTTTTTGATTTCCACCTTCATTCTCGCTTTAACCGCGATGCCCGCTTACGCCTTTTTCTACGGCATCGATTGGTACCAGTGGACGGTGTTTTTCGGCTTATTCATCGCGACCGGATTGAGCGTCACCCTCGGCTATCATCGCCTCTATTCCCATCGAGCCTTTCAAGCAAAATGGCCGGTGCGCCTCTTCGTGCTGCTCTTTGGGGCCGCCTCCTTCGAAGGATCGGCGATCAGCTGGGTCTCCGACCATCGGTATCATCACAAGCATGTCGATCACGACGAGGATCCCTATGATATTCGCAAGGGGTTTTTCCACGCGCATATCGGATGGCTTCTCGTGAAGCTCCAACCGGTGCGCTCACTGGACAATGTGAAGGATCTGCTGTCCGATCCTCTCTGTCGATGGCAGAACAAATATATGGTCCCCCTGGCATTCCTGGTGGGCTTCGGCCTGCCGACGGCTCTGGGAGCTCTTCACGCAGGATGGATTGGGGCCTTGGGCGGATTCCTGGTCGGGGGCGTCACCCGGGTGGTTGCCGTGCAGCAGATGACGTTTTTCATCAATTCGCTCTGCCATATGGTGGGTGATCAGCCCTATTCGTTTCGGTGCACCGCTCGGGACAGTTGGATCATGGCGCTGTTTACCTTCGGAGAGGGCTACCATAATTTTCATCATGAGTTTCAGCACGACTATCGCAACGGGGTAAAACCGTGGCAGTGGGATCCGACGAAATGGACGATCTGGCTTCTGAATCGGATCGGGCTCGCCAGTAACCTGCGGCGGGTTCCCGCGGAGCGGATCCTTTTGGCGGAACTCGTTGCGGCCCAGAGCAAGATCAATTCCCATCTTTCCCGGATCTCGGCTCAGGAATCCATGTGCCGTATCGCGGCGGCTTGGCATGAATGTTTGCGTCAGGTGGCCGCCTCCCTCTCCGCCTACCGGGAAGAGCTCAGTTCGGCGATCGATGAGAAAAAGCGCCTCTCGCAAGAGGCGCTGCACACGATCCGGCAGGAGCTCCAGCTTGCACTGGCTCAATTGAAGCTGGACATGAAGCTGGACGTGGGCCGGATGGCCTCCTAGCCTGCATTTCCCGCGGGCCTTCTCCAACACTTGGGGTGCAGGCGGTGCGGGTGGTGGCAGCCGAGAGGAGCTGGAGGAGTTCCGATCGCTGGGGTGATCGCTTCCATTCGGTGACAAAATCGGCAATGGGTTGGCGCAGCGCTTCGGCTTCGGAAAGCGAGAGGTCGATCCCCAGCCGCTGATAGCCCCATTGGATCGCCCGCGGACCGGAATGCTTGCCCAAAACGAGTTCGTGGGAGCGGCCCAGCTCCTTCGGATCGAAAGCCTGGTAATTTCGCGGATCCTTGAGCAGGCCGTCGACGTGGATTCCCGATTCGTGGGTGAAGACGGTGCTGCCGACAATGCTTTTTGCCTGGGGAATCGGACGTCCCGAAATTTGGGCCACCAGCGCTGAAAGAGGAGGAAGAGAAGCGCTCGGTACGCCGCAGTCGATTTGGCTGCCGTAGCGGAGGGCCGCCACCACTTCTTCGAGAGGAGCGTTGCCCGCCCGCTCGCCAAGCCCGTTTACAGTGACGCTGATGTGCGTTGCCCCCGCCCGGTAGGCCGCCAGGGAGTTGGCCGTCGCCATTCCCAGGTCGTCATGCGCATGGATCTCGAGATCGAGATCCACCGCGCGACGAAGCTTGCGGATCGACCGGAAGGTCGAGAAGGGATCGAGGATGCCGAGGGTATCGGCGAATCGATAACGAGAGGCACCGGCGGCTTGGGCGGTCTCCGCGACCCGGAGGACGAAATCCAGGTCGGCGCGCGAGGAGTCTTCTCCCCCGACCGCCACCTCAAGTCCGAGATCAATGGCTTCCCGGACGAACCGGCGGACCGTTTCCAGAACCCAGCCGCGGGATCTTTGCAGCTTTTTCTCGATCTGGAGATCGGAGACCGGGACCGAAAGGTTGGCAAAACGGATGGGCAGGGCCTGGATCGCTGCCAGATCGGCCGGGTGCATTCTTCCCCAGGAGATGAGCCGGCAGCAGGGATCGGCGGTTGCCGCCATCGCCCGGAGGGTCTGTCGCTCCGTCTTGCCCATGACGGGAATGCCCGCCTCGATCTCGGGTACTCCCGCGGCAATGAGGGCTTGGACCAGGCGGAGCTTTTCCTCGCGCGAGAACGCGACACCGGGAGCCTGCTCTCCATCCCGAAGCGTGGTATCGACCAGCCGAGGAGCCATTCGAACTTTTGGGGGATGCGCCATAATTTTGTTTCCAGCAGGAAGCATGCCATCGAGGGGCCCGCACGCATGGGAGCGCCCATGGCTGAGGCCCTGTTCGTTTCCCGACATTTTCTCTCCGTTTGTTGCCTTTAGCACCTCGCCGACCGGAGTCACGCAAGAGAGGTAGGGGTCCGATCCTCCTCCCTGCTCCCAGGCCTCCGCCTTACTCGACATCGGCCTTTTTTCGGTGCACGGCAGGGGAAAACCAGAGGAGCATCACCGAGAGGTCGGAGAGGATCGAGAGCTCGCAAATAGATTGGCACGTGAGTTGCTCGCAAACGAATTAAGCGCCGAAGGGTGAGAGCAGGAAACGATCGCCCTCGGGAAAAAAGGACAAAGAAAACAAGGGAGATCCACAATGAGCGAATTGCGACAAATTGCCTTCTATGGAAAGGGAGGGATCGGGAAGTCGACCACTTCCCAGAACACTCTTGCCGCTTTGGCGGACCTGGGACAGAAGATCCTGATCGTCGGTTGCGATCCGAAAGCCGACTCCACCCGGCTGATCCTCCACTCGAAGAATCAGGACACGATTCTCCATCTGGCCGCGGAGGCCGGAAGCGTAGAGGACCTCGAGATCGAGGATGTGATGAAGGTCGGCTATAAGAACATCCGCTGCGTCGAGTCGGGCGGGCCCGAGCCGGGGGTCGGATGTGCCGGCCGAGGGGTCATCACCTCGATCAACTTCCTGGAGGAAAACGGGGCCTACGAGGGAATCGACTATGTCTCCTACGACGTCCTCGGCGACGTAGTCTGCGGTGGATTCGCCATGCCGATCCGCGAGAACAAGGCGCAGGAGATCTACATCGTCATGTCGGGCGAGATGATGGCGATGTACGCCGCCAACAACATCTCCAAGGGAATTCTCAAGTACGCGAATTCCGGCGGGGTGCGGCTCGGCGGACTGATCTGCAACGAGCGACAGACCGATCTCGAGTTGGAGTTGGCGGAAGCCCTGGCCGCCAAGCTCGGCACGACCCTCATTCACTTCGTGCCTCGGGATAACGTGGTGCAGCATGCCGAGCTCCGCCGGATGACGGTGATCGAATACGCGCCCGAGTCGAAGCAGGCCGAGGAGTATCGGATGCTGGCGAAGAAGATCCATGAGAACAAGGGGAATGGAGTGATTCCGACGCCCATTACCATGGATGAGCTCGAAGACCTGCTCATGCAGTTCGGCATCATGAAGCGGGAGGACGAATCGCTGGTGGGCAAGACCGCGGGAGAAGCGGTTCTTTGCGCGTAAGATAGAACGAGGGATTGGCCGGCTGGGTAGGCGGTTTCCCAGCCGGCACTCCTCTTGCATGGGAGGAGAGATCAAACTGCGGAGGAAAAGAAAATCATGAGCCTGACAACGCCTGCGGTAGAGAACAGCCAAGAATTAAGCGCCCGGAACCGTGAACTGATCGAGGAGGTGCTGAAAGCCTACCCCGAAAAGGCGGTCAAGAAGCGTGCGAAGCATTTGGGAGTGCTCGAAGAGGGGAAGCCCGATTGCGGGGTTAAGTCCAACATCAAGTCCCTGCCCGGAGTGATGACGATCCGGGGCTGTGCGTATGCGGGCTCCAAGGGAGTGGTATGGGGTCCGATCAAGGACATGATCCACATCAGCCACGGCCCGGTCGGCTGCGGTCAATACTCCTGGGCTTCTCGAAGGAACTACTACATCGGGACAACCGGTGTGGACACTTTTGTGACCATGCAGTTCACGACGGATTTTCAAGAGCGCGATATCGTCTTTGGCGGCGACAAGAAGCTTGCGAAATCCCTTGAGGAGCTCCAGGAGCTCTTTCCTCTCAACAAGGGCATTACCATTCAATCCGAGTGCCCGATCGGCCTGATCGGTGACGACATCGAAGCGGTCGCGAAGGCGAAGACCAAGGAATTCAACGGGAAGACGATCGTCCCCGTGCGTTGTGAAGGATTTCGCGGGGTCTCGCAATCCCTCGGCCACCATATCGCCAATGACAGCATCCGCGACTGGGTGCTCGATAAGACGGCCGGGAAGGAGCCCGAATGGGTCTCTACTCCGTACGACGTCGCAATCATCGGGGACTACAACATCGGGGGGGATGCCTGGTCTTCCCGAATCCTGCTCGAGGAGATGGGTCTCCGAGTGGTCGCGCAATGGTCGGGAGATGGAACGCTCAAGGAGCTCGAACGGACTCCCAAGGTGAAGCTGAACATCCTCCACTGCTACCGCTCGATGAACTACATCTCCCGCTACATGGAGGAGAAGCACGGGATTCCGTGGGTCGAGTACAACTTCTTCGGTCCGACGAAGATCGAGGAGTCGCTTCGGAAGATTGCGAGCCACTTCGACGACAAGATCAAGGAAGGGGCGGAGCGGGTGATTGCCAAATATCGTCCGATGGCCGATGCGGTGATCCAGAGGTTTCAGCCGCGCCTCAAGGGCAAGAAGGTCATGCTCTTTGTCGGTGGACTGCGCCCGCGGCACGTGATCGGGGCGTACGAAGATCTGGGCATGGAGGTGATCGGGACCGGCTACGAGTTCGGCCACAACGACGACTACCAGCGGACGACCCACGATGCGAAGGATGGCACCCTGATCTACGACGACGTGACTGGATACGAGTTCGAGAAGTTCGTGGAGAAGCTCGAGCCCGATCTCGTGGGATCCGGCATCAAGGAGAAGTATGTCTTCCAAAAGATGGGAGTCCCCTTCCGCCAGATGCACTCTTGGGACTATTCGGGTCCCTACCACGGCTATGACGGGTTCGCCATCTTCGCGCGGGACATGGACATGGCGATCAACAATCCGGTTTGGGGATTGACGAAGGCGCCCTGGAAGAAAGGGTGAGCGCCGCAAGCAAGGCCTCGAGAAGCAACAGACAACGAAGGAAGGGAAGGCGATATGGAGACAAACGGAGAGACCAAGAGTCAGAACGCGGAACACGTTCTCGACCACTTTCACCTGTTCCGGCAGCCGCAGTACTTGGAAATGTTCGAGCGAAAGAAGCGGGAGTTCGAGGACCCGGCCTGCGCCGACGAGGTCGAGCAGATCCGCGAATGGACGAAGACCAAGGAATACCGCGATAAGAACTTCGCTCGCGAGGCGATTACGATCAATCCGGCGAAGGCCTGTCAGCCCTTGGGGGCGATCTTCGCGGCGGTGGGCTTTGAAGGGACCCTGCCCTTCGTCCACGGCTCACAGGGATGTGTCGCCTACTTCCGGAGCCACTTCAGTCGGCACTTCAAGGAACCAAGCGGTTGTGTCAGCTCCTCGATGACCGAGGATGCGGCGGTCTTCGGCGGGCTCAACAACATGATCGACGGACTGGCCAACAGCTACGCCCTCTACAAGCCGAAGATGATTGCGGTCTCCACGACCTGCATGGCCGAGGTGATCGGCGACGATCTCAACTCCTTCATCAAGAACGCAAGAGATAAGGGCAGCGTTCCGCAGGACTTCGACGTTCCGTTTGCCCATACCCCCTCATTCGTAGGTAGTCATATCACCGGGTATGACAACATGATGAAGGGGATTCTCGAATACTTCTGGGACGGGAAGGCCAAGACGATTGCGCCCCTCGAGCGGAAGCCGAACGAAAGAATCAACCTGATCGTCGGCTTCGACGGCAACGTAGTCGGCAATATGCGGGAGCTGCGACGGATCCTCGAGCTCATGGGTGGGGACTACCTGATCGTCTCGGACAATAGCGATGTCTGGGATACGCCGGCCGATGGGACATTCCGCATGTATGACGGCGGTACGAAACTCGCCGAGATCTCCGAGGCGCTCCATTCCAAGGCAACCATCTCGATGCAGAGCTTCTGCACACCCAAGACGTTGCCTTACATCCAAGGGAAAGGACAGGAGACGGTCGGCTTGCACTATCCGATCGGAGTGGCCGCGACGGACCAGTTCCTCCAGGAAGTCTCTCGCCTCTCGGGGCGTCCGATTCCCGAGGCGCTGGAAAAGGAGAGAGGCCGATTGGTCGATGCCATCGCCGATTCGAGCGCGCACATCCACGGAAAGCGGTTTGCGGTCTATGCCGATCCCGACGTGGCGCTCGGGATTGCGGGTTTCCTGCTCGAGCTGGGTGCGGAGCCGGCGCATATCCTGGCCACGAACGGCGATGCGGCCTGGGAGCAGAAAGTGCGAGAGCTTCTCGACCACTCTCCCTTCGGGGCGGGCTGCCAGGTTTACCCTGGCAAGGATCTCTGGCACATGCGCTCGCTTCTCTTCACCGAGCCGGTCGATTTCCTGATCGGGAACACCTATGCCAAGTATCTCGAGCGGGACACGGGAACGCCGCTGATCCGGTTCGGATTCCCGATCTTCGATCGGCACCACCACCACCGGTTTCCCGTTTGGGGTTATCAGGGTGGACTCAACGTGCTCGTTCGGATTCTCGACAAGATCTTTGACGAGATGGACCGGAACACCAACGTGCCGGCGAAGTCCGACTATAGCTTCGACATCATTCGGTAGGAGAAAGGGTTTCGAAGGGAGTTCCGGATGAGCAGCGTTTCGGAGAAGGTCCAGGCGGTCTTCCAGGAACCCGGTTGCGCCAAGAACCGGGCCAAGTCGGAGAAGGAGCGGAAGAAGGGCTGCACCAAGCAGCTCCAACCAGGAGCCGCCGCCGGAGGCTGCGCCTTCGACGGAGCGAAGATCGCTCTTCAGCCGATCACCGACGTGGTTCATCTCGTCCACGGGCCGATCGCCTGTGAAGGAAATTCCTGGGACAATCGGGGGTCCAAGTCCTCCGATTCCCATCTCTACCGGATGGGCTTCACGACTGATATCCGGGAAATGGACGTGGTCTATGGGGGGGAGAAGCGCCTCTTCCGGGCGATCAAGGAAGCGATCGACCGCTACGATCCTCCCGCGATCTTCGTCTACCAGACCTGCGTGCCCGCGCTCATCGGCGACGACATCGAAGCCGTCTGTCAGGCGGCCAAGAAACAGTTCGGGCGTCCGGTCGTCCCGGTCCAGTCGCCGGGCTTCGCCGGAAGCAAGAATCTGGGCAACAAGCTCGCGGGAGAGGCTCTGCTCGATCACGTGATCGGGACCGAGGAGCCGTCCTACACGACTCCTTACGATGTGAACATCATCGGGGAGTATAATCTGGCCGGAGAGCTCTGGCAGGTTCAGCCGCTTTTCGATCAGCTCGGCATTCGAATCCTGGCCTGCATATCGGGGAACGCCAAATACCGGGAGATCGCCTCCTGCCACCGGGCGAAGGCGACCATACTGGTCTGCTCCAAGGCGATGATCAACATCGCCCGGAAGATGGAGGAGCGATACGGAATCCCCTTCTTCGAGGGATCCTTCTATGGGATCTCCGACATGAGCGACGCCCTTCGGAACTTGGCCGGGCTCCTGGTTCGCCAGGGGGCGCCCGGAGAGTTGCTTTCGAAGACCGAACTCCTGATCCGGCGGGAGGAGCAGAAGGCTTGGGAGAAGCTGAAGGTCTATCAGAAGCGGCTTGCCGGGAAGCGCGTGCTTTTGATCACCGGAGGAGTCAAGTCCTGGTCGGTGGTCTCCGCTCTGCAAGAGGTGGGGATGGAGATCGTAGGAACGAGCGTCAAGAAGTCGACCGAGGAGGACAAGGAGCGGATCAAAAAGGTCATGGGCGAAGAGGCGCATATGATCGAGGAGATGACGCCTAGGGAGATGTATCGGATGCTCAAGGAGGCGCGGGCGGACATCATGCTCTCGGGCGGCCGTTCGCAGTTCGTCGCCTTAAAGGCGAAGATGCCTTGGCTCGACATCAACCAGGAGCGCCACCATGCCTACGCCGGGTACGAGGGAATGGTCGCGCTGGTGGCCGAGATCGACCGGGCTCTTTACAACCCGGTCTGGCAGGAGGTGCGCCTTCCGGCTCCTTGGACGGAGGGGTAGGCAACTCATCGGAAAAAGAGGGAACGTGGCCGAAGTCGTAACTTCCAAGAAATCCTGCAGCGTAAGCCCGCTCAAGATGAGCCAGCCCATCGGCGGGGCTCTCGCCTTCATGGGCCTCCACGGCTGCATGCCGGTCCTGCACGGCTCGCAAGGCTGCACCGCATTCGGACTCGTCCTCTTCGTTCGCCACTTTCGCGAGATGATCCCGCTGCAGACCACGGCAATGAATGAGGTCACGACCATTCTCGGCGGGATGGAGAACATCGAGCAGGCGCTGTTGAACATTGCTCAGCGCGCCAAGCCGCAGGTCGTCGGGATCTGTTCGACCGGCCTGACGGAGACCAAGGGGGAAGACATTGTGGGCTACCTGAAGCTCATTCGGCAGCGGAGACCGGAGCTCGCCGATCTTCCGGTCGTCTACGTCTCGACCCCCGACTTCAAGGGAGCCTTTCAGGACGGCTGGGGGAAGACCATTGCTCAAATCGTCGAAGAACTGGTTGTGCCCGCGACGACGCGAAACGAAGATCAGATCAACCTTTTGGCAGGAAGCCATCTGACTCCCGGGGATCTGGAGGAGATCCGGCAGATCGTCGAGTCCTTTGGCTTCCGCCCCATCCTCTTGCCCGATCTGTCGGGCTCCCTCGACGGTCATATTCCGGAAGATTTCACGCCGACCACTCTCGGGGGCACCCGGCTGGAAGAGATCCGCGCCATGGGCTCTTCCCGGGCGACGATCGCTTTGGGGGAACAGATGCGAGGCGCGGCCTTGGCGCTCGAGATGAAGTGCGGGGTTCCGCATATGCTCGTCGATCGTCTCATGGGACTCCGGTCGGTCGATCGCTTCTTCCGGCTTCTTGCCGAGCTTTCCGGTCGCCCCGTGCCGCAGATCTATCGCCGGCAGAGGTCGCAGCTCGTCGATGCGATGCTCGACAGCCACTTCTTTCTCGGCGGCGTGAAGGTGGCGATCGGTGCCGAGCCCGATCTCTTGCAAAACGTGGGCCATTGGCTTGCCGAGCTCGGCTGCAAGCTAGAGGCGGCGGTTTCGACGACCGAATCGATCGTCTTTTCCGACTTGCCGGTCGAGCGGGTGCGGATCGGAGACTTGGAGGATCTGGAGCGGGAGGCCCTAGGGTGCCAGCTTCTGCTGACTCATTCCCACGGGCGCCAGATGGCCGCTCGGCTACAAATTCCGTTTTACCGGATCGGTCTGCCGATCTTCGACCGGCTGGGCGCGGCCCACCAACTGCTGGTCGGCTATCGGGGGAGCCGGAACTTCCTTTTCGACGTCGCCAATCTGCTGATCGCGGCGCGTGAGGAGGAAGAAGAATATCATCGCCTGCCCGAGCGCCGCTCTCACGCGGAAGAGGCTCGGGCATGCCAATGCCAAGGGGAGGAGCGGAGCGCGGGATGAAAGTTGCCTTTGCGACACAGGACGGGATTCGGGTCAATGCCCATTTCGGTTGGGCCAAGACGATCGCAATCTACGAGGTGGATGAGACCGAGGCGCGCCATTGGAAGACGGTCGAATTCTCCGGAGATCTCGAAGAAGACGGAAACGAGGACAAGCTCGAAGCGAAGCTGGTTGCAATCCAGGATTGCGCGATTCTCTATGTGGCGGCGATCGGAGCCTCCGGCGCGGCTCGGGTGGTCGCGCAGAAGATCCATCCGGTGAAGGCAAAGGATCTGGAGCCGATCCGGGAGATTCTCGAAAAGCTGCAGGAGGTGCTTCGGGGCACTCCGCCGCCTTGGCTGCGGAAGGCTCTGGCGAAAGGAAAGGCAAGAACGTTCAATTTTGAGGAAGAGAGGGAAGGATGACGACAAGTGCGGTGGAAAACGGAGTGAGTGAGTTGCGGGAAGCGTTTCTGCGCGAGCTCGTGAAACAGCAGCGGGCGCAGGACACCTATGGAGTCTGGGACGGAAAGAAGGACGAGGAGCTGCTCGCACCCTTCATTCTGGATGCCGCGAAGCGGAAAGAGATTCCGATCGTGGGCGATCCCGATCCGGAGACCCTCGAGCGGGTCGAGATGTTTTTCAACGCCGTGGGGCTCACCATCGAGCGGAAGACCGGAATCATGGTGATGCCGATGATGACCATGCACCATGAGGGCTTTGGGAAAATGGTGCTTCTGGCGGGTCGGCTCGCACTCGTCAACAAGGTACTGCGGGATGTACACCGCTTCGGCTTTCCCACGCAGGAGAAGCTCGCGGAAGCGGGGGAAAAGTATGTCACTGCGGCTCTCGAGATGGTCGAAAGGTTTCCGGAGGTCGCCCGGTTCGGAGGATAAAGCGCCGTGGCTGCCTGTGCGATTGCGCCCTCTTTCCGGTCCGTCCCCAGCGCGGCTCGCCCGTTCGGCTGCGCGACGGAGTGCCACGAGAAGGAGACGGCGGTTCTCGGTCAGGCAGTGCGGTATGTCGTGAAGCGGTTTGCCTCGGCGGGCAGCTTCCCCTCCGTCCCTCGCCTTGGTCTCGACCAGGAGTCGTTCAAACGGCTCCTCGCCGCCTTTCGGCTCGAATCGACTCCTGCTTGCGAGGCCGTCAGCCCCCCGGAGGATTTTTGGGAGTTGACTTCTCTCCTGATCGAGTCTGGAGATGGGTCGGAGGAAACCCGCTGGGTAGCGCATGCCGTCGCCACGGCCTGCCTGGCCGATGACCATCTCTGGCAGGATCTGGGGCTTCCGGATCGGAATGCGCTGACTCGCCTCCTGGAGCGTTATTTCCGTCCGCTTCGCGAGCGGAACGTCGGAGAGATGCGGTGGAAGAAATTTTTTTACAAGCAGCTCTGCGAGCGGGCAGGATTTCAGGCTTGCAAGGCGCCGAGCTGTCGGGAATGCAGCGATTATCCCACCTGTTTTGGGAAGGAATAGGAAAAACGAAAAGGAGAGAATGATGACAACGATTGCCTACGCTCATCCAGAGAAGCTGGTCGAAACCGAATGGTTGGCAGAGCATCGGAACGATCCCGGAATCCGGATCGTGGAGAGCAATGAAGACGTGCTTCTTTACGATACAGGGCATATCCCGGGGGCGGTTCATATCGACTGGCGTCGCGACCTGCAGGATCAGATGGTCCGCGACTACATTACCCCGGAAGCCTTCGCGGCGCTCTGTCGCCGAAACGGCATCACGCCGGATACGACCTGCATCTTCTACGGAGACAAGTCGAACTGGTGGGCCTGCTATGCGCTGTGGGCCTTCGAGCTTTACGGCCACCGGAATGCCAAGATTCTCAACGGCGGGCGGGATAAGTGGGTCCGCGAAGGAAGAGCGCTGACTCGGGAAAAGCCTTCCTATCCCGAAGCGGCCTATCCCACGCCGGCCGCCCGCAGGGACGGGGAGATCCGTGCATTCTACGAACAGACCCTTGCCCACCAACGCGCAGGCCTGCCTCTGATCGACGTGCGAAGCCCCGGCGAATATACGGGCGAGCTGCTCCACATGCCCGAGTATCCGCAGGAAGGCGCTCTCCGCGGCGGTCATATCCCCGGGGCTAAGAGCATGCCCTGGAAGACCGCGGTGAAGGAGGACGGCAGCTTCAAATCGGCGGAAGAACTCCGGAAGATCTATGAAGGGGATTGTGCCCTGACTCCGGACAGCGACACGGTCGTCTACTGCCGGATCGGCGAGCGGTCGAGCCATACCTGGTTCGTGCTCACTTACTTGCTCGGCCATAAGAAGGTGCGCAACTACGACGGATCGTGGACCGAGTGGGGCAACAAGGTCGGCGCACCTGTTACCCGACCGTAGCCGCCTAGTTGTTCGTTCGCTGAACCGGACTGTGTAGCGCGGTCGAGATCTTTCTCCGGCCGCGCTCCGCTCCCTTGCTCTGCTGCTTCACAAGCGTTCTTCGGCAGCTTGCGAGACGGGCAGGCAAATGCTCCATTCGGCGGACAAAGCCGCGGGGGAGGCGGCACATCCCATTCGCCGAGCCGGTTTGTCCTTCTTCCGATCGAGAAAGCGAATGGCCGCGTAAGCGCCCACGGTCGGATAGTAAGGTTTGATCACTTCCCCGTTGAGCGCGAAGTGATCCAGTGGTTGCGTGGGACCATGCCGCTCGATCTTGATGATGGCATCGGCTCCGTGCTGCCTTGCCAAGGAGACTGCCTGCCTGGAGGCCCAGAAATATCCTAGGTAGGAATTTTGGAGCCCTCGGACGTAGCCGAGCAGAACGTAGCGGCGGTTCGGGAAGGTCCCGTATTGCATCATCCCATAAATCAGCCTCCCGGTCCCGCTGCCCAGCGGGCCGGAGATCTGTTCGGCCGGATACCAACGAGCGAAGAGTGGCTCATCGGCATTGGCTTCCCGAGAGAGAACGGAAGAGACGACGAAAAGCAGGATCAGAACTCGTTTCATGAATCGCGGCTTGGCCGCCTCAATGGTATATTCAATCTTATCTGCAAGACAAGGGCCGTTAAGGGGCTTGGTGGCGGTAGTTCATTCTCTGTCTTCCCGGCGGACGACGCGTGGCAGGTAACGGAAACGCCATGCTTTCCGCGGCAACGACTGGCGTCACTGCTCCATGGAAGCCGGCCTAAGGATTCGCGATAGGCGCTTTCTTTGAGAGATCTGCGCGACTAGCATGACGATTGTAGTGTCCAAAGCCCGGAAAGAAGCGGGTAGCATCGAGGTCTGGAGTGTCGCGAAAGCCAAGGCGAAGCTCAGCGAGGTGATCCATCGTGCGCTGTCGGACGGCCCGCAGACGATCAGACGCAAGGGCCGCAAGGCCGTCGTCGTGGTCTCGGCCGAGGAGTGGGAGCGCAAGACTAGGCGCACCGGCAATCTCGCCGAGTTCTTCGCCGATTCGCCGCTCTGCGACGCCAAGGTGAAGATCGAGCGGCTCAAGCACGGTCAGCCGAAGGTCGATCTGTGAGCTTACTTCTGGACACCAGCGTCGTGTCCGAGTGGGTCAAGCGGTGTCCCGATCCGGGCGTCGTCGCCTGGCTGGAGAAAGTCAACGAGGACCGCGTGTTCCTTGAGCGTCGTGACGCTGGGCTTCGAATCAAGCGGTCGCCCCCATAATCCGTATCGCGCTCTTTGTCCGCTGCTCCTCCGTCAATCCGTTGCCGCTCAAAACAGGGAGGGGGCACTTTCTTTATGTGCCGGCCAGAGCGTCGGCCAAGTCGATCCGAAAGTGGCGTGGGAGGAGCCGAGCCTCTCTATTCCAAGCCGATCGCCCGCCGGATGCTCGGTAGATTCAAGGAGAAGCCCGGCAGGAGGGGGGTGGTTAAAATGTTCCCGAAGCTCTGGACCGCCACGGGGGTTTGCCGGTTCTCGCCGAACCAGTAAATCCGCACCGACTCCTCGTCTAGATCAAAAATCCAGTATTCGGCCACCCCCGCTTCTCGGTAGATCTCCACCTTGTCCTTGAGATCGATGCTCCGAGTCGAAGCCGAGAGCATTTCCGCCGCGAGTGCGGGAATCACTCCTTCCTGGACGTTCGCCTTGCCGCGCCACCGGCCGAGCTGGTCGTTTGGGAGGAAGCAGAGGTCGGGCACGACTCCTTCGTGATCCGCGTCCACGATCCCAGGGAAAGAGAACGCAATATTGCGTCGCACGATGCCGCGACGCTGCTCCCGAAGGTAGAGTGCCATCTCCATCTCGATCTTCCCGGCCAAGCCGCTATGATCCGCCGTTTCCTCCGTCAGGATCAAATTCCCGTGGATGAGTTGGCAATATTCCCCCACGGGAGTCGCCGGCCAATCCTTGCTCGTCTGAGGATCGCAAGCGGTCGTCGGCATGATGACCGCCTCCCTTTCGCGATCAGCGATAGAGCTGTCTTGGATGGGCGGCAAGACGGACTCGGGCTACCGGCGGAGCGCAAGAGTTCGTCTCAAAACTTCTTGATGGGGATCTCGTATTTGCGAAGCGCGTAACCCAGTTGGCGAGGGGTAAGATGGAGCAGCCGGGCCGCCTTGGCCTGAACCCAGCCGCAGCGCTCCATCGCCTCGAGAAGCTGTTCGCGCGCACCCGTAGGCGAACGAACCAGGCTTTCCTTTTCCAGGCCGTTCTTCTCGGCCGGAATCGGAAGGGTCACCACCGGAGTCGAGACGGGGGTAAGCTCATGCTTCCAGAGGAGGGAAGAGGGGCACTGATTGTGCTGGCAGGCGATGCTGCTCCCGTCGATCAAGCCCGAAGGAGCGGAATTCGCCGCGCGCTCGAGGCAGTTCTGCAGCTCGCGGACATTGCCGGGCCAATGGCAGCGGACAAGAACGTCGAGGGCCCGGCTGGAGATAGAGAGTTGCTTTCCGAAATCGTCTTCCATCTTCTTCAGGAAATATTCGACGAGGAGGGGTATGTCGTCGGCTCTCTCCCGCAGCGGAGGCAGGAAAATGCTCACGACGTTGATGCGGTAGTAGAGATCGGAGCGAAACTCTCCCTTGAGTACCGCTTCTTCCAAATTTTTGTTGGTCGCGGTAATGAGCCGGACATCGATGTGGATGGTCCGGCTGCCCCCTAAGCGCTCGAACTCCCGTTCCTGGAGAACGCGCAAGAGCTTGACCTGCACTGCCGGGGAGATGTCCCCGATTTCGTCCAGGAAAAGGGTTCCTCCATGAGCCAACTCGAAGCGTCCTTTGCGCTCGTGGAGGGCGCCGGTGAAGGCACCCTTCTCGTGGCCGAAAAGCTCGGACTCGAGCAGGGATTCGGGCAGGGCGGCGCAGTTGAGCTTGATGAAGGGGCCGTTTTTCCGGGGACTGAGAAAATGGAGGGCGCGGGCGATGGCTTCCTTCCCCGTGCCGCTCTCGCCGCGAAGGAGCACCGTGGAACGGGTGGGCGCCACTTGATGGGTCAACGCGATCACCTCCTGCATCCGTTTACTTTGACCGACCACATTTTCGATCCGGTGCTTGGTCGCAAGCTCGGTCTGGAGGCGATCTCTTTCGGCGACGAGGCGGTGTCGTTCCTCGGCGACCTTGTCGCGCAAGCGGATCGTTTGACCCATGAGGGCGGCGATGAGCTGAAGGAGCCGGGTATCCTCCCGGAGCCTGGCGGAAGCTCCCGCTGATCGCCGCTCGAGGATCAGCACGCCCAGGCATTCCCTATCGTGGAGGATGGGAATACCCAGGAAGGAAATCGGGGGTCCCTTGCGGCGAGGGAAGCCGGAGACATAGGAGGCGAGAAGAGGTTCCTGCGTTTCGTCCGGGACCGCTGTCGGAAATCCGGTCTTTTGAATGTATCGGACGACGGGCCCTGCGCCGGCCATCCGATCGGGACCAAGCTGCTCTTGGGGAAAGCCGAGCCATGCAAGAGCACGCAGCGTCTCATCCCGGCCCAGGATGACCATCCCGCGCTCCATCCCGAAGTAGGTGGCCAAAAGCTTGAGAACGCCGCGGAACGAATACTCCAGATCGAGGGAGGAGTTGAGCAGCTTGCTGATCTCGTAGATTGCGGTGAGTTCCAGGTTGATCGGTTGCATCGTATCAGGTTTGAGCCCCGATCCTTGAACGGTGCTCTTCAGCTAGCCGAACTTCCGCTGTGTGGTATCGCAAGTGACTGCAGCAGAACGTTAAGAGTTTTTCGTTCTGCCTACATGGCCCATTTGGGCGG
>NZ_CABFVA020000118.1 GCF_902143375.2 Methylacidimicrobium tartarophylax
GTCCGCTCCCGTCGCGGCCGCCGCCTCGTCAAGCACGCTAGCGAGCCGCTCGACCTCTTTTCTCGTGTTATCCAACCAGATCCGTTCCCGCTCGAAGGCATCTGACCGGACCAGAATCTCGCTTCGCCCTTCAGTCTCCAGGAAAGCGATCTGGTCACGGACCTTCTGCAGCTCGGTCTCGACCTCCGGCAGCTTCGTTCCTTGCTCGGTCAGCCGCGTTCGAGCCGCCTGAAGCTCGGCTAGGGTCTCAATGAGCGCGCAGCGTCGATCCTCAATCGCGCGCAGCCGGTCAGCATCGATCAGGGCGTCCAACTCGCTACGCTGCGCTGCCGAGTCGCGGGCGATACGGGCGATCTGGCCCTGGGAGAGGATGCGCGGCACTACAAGGCTGCGCACGACGAGCGAGGCTGGCTTTGCGCCGGGCTGGTCGGGATCCGGCACGACCTCGATTCCCGACGCCAAGCGGCGAAGGCGATACGGGCGTTCGGCGACCACGATGTCCACCGCGATCTCGTGATTGGGTAGCAGCGTTCCCTTCGATTGCCCGAAATCGCGTTCCCGCTTCTGCGACAGGACGGACAGGACCGCCTCACGCAGATTGCCGGGCCCGTCATCGGGCAGGTCTTCGGTGCGCGCGCGGTCGAGAGCATAGCGAAGGTACTCGATGACGGTGGACTTGCCGGTGCCTCGTCCGCCGATCAGTGTCGTCAGGCACGGATTGACAGGAATCTCGATGTCCTCGAAGAAATCCGTGTTCTGGATTCTGATCCGCTCGATCCGCGGATAGGCTCGACCCGGCGGGCCCTCATCCATGCGGCGCAGCCGCGACTCCGGATCGAGGAGCGCCAGACGGATGCCCTCCACGTCGGGCACCTCCATCTTGAGCCAGGTGAAACGGCTGCCGATCGCCTCGTAGTTGTGGGGATCGGAGCACTCAACCAGCGGCCAGTGCTTCTGCTCCCGGTACCGGGCCTTCTGACCCTCCGTCAGGGAGTCCCAGTCCTCCGAGCGCCGAGCTGCGGTCCAGCGCCACAGAAGCTCCTTGAACGCCTGCAGAAGCTTTGTAAAGGGCACCGAAGCCTCAAAGCCGTGCCAGTCGCGCCGAGTCGTCACGTCCTGACGCAGGTGGCCCCTCATCTCATCCCACAGAGACGTTGGGACCGTGGCTTGGCTAACGGCCGTACTCCCGTCGACTTCTCGGAAAAGGCCTCGGCGGCCATTCACATGCGCAGGGAGAACCACGAACTCGAGCTTCCGGTCCCCGGACGGCGGCCGACAGTACTCGTAGAGTCGAGTGAGAAAGTCATGGACTG
The DNA here is from genome assembly GCF_902143375.2 of Methylacidimicrobium tartarophylax. Taxonomy (GTDB): domain Bacteria; phylum Verrucomicrobiota; class Verrucomicrobiia; order Methylacidiphilales; family Methylacidiphilaceae; genus Methylacidimicrobium; species Methylacidimicrobium tartarophylax. The sequence goes on from NZ_CABFVA020000118.1 coordinate 1,314, forward strand.
CTCGACCGGTGGCACGGGGTGTGCCTGTCCTCGGGTCGAATCGGTCGGCCGACCCGAATATGTGGGAGATCGCTCGGTCGATGGCGTCCGGATCAGTCGTTGCGGCAAAGATGACGAGGAAGTGGATGGGGCGTTCGCCGCCAACCGAAAACTCGACGCCTGGCAAGATGGCGGGCATTGCAAGCCCTTGGTCTTTGGCCTGCTGCGCCAGCAGCTCGAACTGTTTGCTCAGGTACCGATAACCGTCGATGCTGTTGTGATCGGTCAGCGCGACCAGATCCATTCCCGCAGCCCCGGCTGCCTCACGGCAGGCCGCCACAAAGCGCTCCGCGATCTCGGCAAGCCGCTGCGGCTTCGCTTTCCTGAAGGCCTCGATCGCCCCCTTTATGTCTTCTCCAAACTTCTTCTCCCCTTCAAAGGGGGTATGAACGTGGAGGTCGCACCGCAGCCATCGGGCGCCAGGTTCGGAAGGCTGGTATGGTCGTCCCCTCATTGGGTTGCGTCTTCACCCTGCCGAGACCAGTCGGCTTCTTCGACGAGGTATTGGATCTGGCGGTAAAGCATCCCCGGGTTGAGCCTTGAAATGGGGTCCTGGATGATGCGCAGCCGAGGGCGATCGCCCTTGCAGAAGGTGACGACGTAGAGCCAGGCCCGCTCCCCGAGCTGGCGCAGCTTGTCCATCTCCGGACCGGTCAGGACGATCGCGCCTGCTTGGGCGCGGCCCTTGACCTCGATGAAGCGCTTCTCTCCACCCGGCCCTTCGGACCGGACGTCGTAATGCTCGCCGTCCCGGCTCACGTCCGTGGGCGACCACCCGCGGCCGCGTTCGTAGCGCATGGTCACGTCCATGGCGATGGCCTCGACTTCGTCGTCACGGCGCATCGGAACGCCCAGCGACGGCGCTTCTTCATCGCTCTCCACCGTGGCAACAGGAACGGGTGCGATCACGGCCTCCGTCAGGAGATCGGGGAGGTTGGCGGTCAGCTTCATCATGAGCTCCAGCTCTTTCAGCCGATCTGCCTTCCTGGCCTTCAGCTCCTCGATGCGCTTCCGAAGCCGCTCGCTTTCCTCGGCGTTGTCGTCGCCGTAGAGTTGCGCCTGCTGAAGATCGTTCAGATCCTCCTGCAGCTCGAGGATGAGATCCGTGAAGGCCGTGTTCAGGTATTCCCGGCGCAGGTCGCACTCTTCGGCTCGAACGGCCTTCACCTGGTGGAGCTGCGGTTCGGTGATCTGCTCGTAGGCCCACTCCTGAATCTCCTCGGTAGACCTCGATTGCACGCCGGGAGCCGGCCCGACGCTCTCTGGAGCGATGCAGTTGAGCAGATACGACGGTGAGGTCGTGCGAAGGCCCATGTGGTCTTGAACGACTACGGCCAGCCGCTCGTGCGCCGGCGGCTTTCGGCGATCCTGCCGCCACTGCCTACGTCCATCCTCGATGGTCGAGCGGACAAGCCAGACCCGCTGGGGCTTGGCGATGTTCGGGTCCACGAGGGTGGCCCCTTTGGCGAAGGCCTGTCGCGCCTCCCGAATCGCCCACTCGATCAGGGTGTCGAAGAGCGGATGCCCGGGGCCCATGAGCTTCGTGCGCTCGGGGACACGCACCTTGCTCGCAACGCTGACGAGCTGTTTGTCGAAGACGAAGGGCGTGTCGTAGTTGTCAGACAGAGGCTGCCTCCGCTCCCGGGCGAGCTCGAGAAGGGCGGTCGGCGTCGATCCGATGTGCCATACCGGGAAGTGGTCGTCCTTGCGGACCGAGCCGCCGCAAGCCGTCCATGCACGCTCGAAGAACCGCTGGACGAACAACGGCTGCAGCCGACGCTCGTCGGATGCGTCGCGCAGCTCACGCGCTGAACTCAAATCGAGCCTTGAAGCGAGGGATGCCTTCTTCTGGAGGGCCATGAGCCGGCCGGCCTTTTCGTTCGATGCCGTCGACAGGGCGGCGTCGGTCTCTTGGGAGCCAGCCGATTCATCATCCGTGTCAATGGCGCTCTCGATCAGCCGCACCAGCGGGACATCCTCCAGCCACTCGTCGATCACGTCGTAGACGCGGTCGGACCCCATCTGTTCCCGCATCACGTCCAACTTCGAGAGGACCTTCTGGAGGACCGATCCCTCCCGGGTGTTCTGGGCGACCAGGTTGTAGACCCAGACGTCGTCGGCCTGACCGTACCGGTGGATGCGCCCCATCCGCTGTTCAAGCCGGTTCGGGTTCCACGGGATGTCCCAGTTGATGAGGTAGCGGCAGAACTGAAGGTTGATGCCTTCACCCGCCGCGTCGGTGGCGACCATAATCTTCGCCCGCGTCCTGAACTGTCGCTGGGCCTGCTTGCGCGAGTCCACGTCCATGCCGCCATGGATCGTGGCGACCGTGTACCCCTTCTCCTCAAGACGCTTGGCAAGGCTGTTCAGCGTGTCGCGATGCTCGGTGAAGATCAGGAGCTTCTCGTCCTCCGCGCGGATCACGTCGGAGGAATCGAGAACGGCGAGGAGTTCCGCGAACTTCGCTTCCTTGTGGTGCTTCAGGCTGTCAGCCAGCCGGAAGAGCCGTTCGACCTCGTCCCGCTCCTCCTCGACCTTGTTCGGATCATCGGTCAGCACCTGACGGAAGATCCTCTGGTCAATCCGTTCCCGTTCCTCCTCGGTCAGGTCCTCGTACTCCGTGATGTCGCGTGGATCGCTGGGGTCATGAGTTCCACGGAACAGCCGCTTCTTCTCCGCCTCGGGCCGGCTTGGATCTCGCAGTACGGAGAGGACCTCGTTGAGGGCGCGCAGCCGGTTTTCCAGAGTCCGCGTGATGGCGTAGAGGCTGCTGGCCAGGCGGCGCTGCATGACCATGAGAGTCAGCTCGACGTTCCGATTCCTCTTCGCCTTAGCCTCCTTACGCTTCGAGCGGACGTAGCTCGTTACTTCGTCATAGAGTTTCTTCTCCTCCGGGGTGAGGTTGTAGCCGATGGTTTTGGTATGGCGCTCTTTGAACAAGACCTTGTTCTCCCAATCGACCATCTCCTCCTTCAGGCGGCGAAGGAAGAATCGGTTCCGCGCCTTGCTGATCGGGCGCTCGTCTTCGAGGTCCTCTTCACCGGATGTTCCGTAGGGCGCTGCCTGCTCGCGAACGCGGTCGGCGACATGCTCATCCTTCTGGAAGAGGTCCTCGTCGAGGAGCAGGAGCAGCCGGCGGAAGGTGTCCTTTCTTCCCCGGTGCGGAGTCGCCGTGAGGAAAAGCAAGTGGTCGGTCTTGTGGGCGAGCGCCTTCACCGCCTTGTACCGCTCGCTCTCCTCTAGCTTGGTGCCATACTCATAGGCCGCGAGCTTATGGGCCTCGTCGACCACCACGAGGTCCCACTGGGTCTCAGAGGCGGCCTTCAGACAGCCCTCGTTCCGGGCGAGGAAATCGATGGACGTGACGAAGATGCCTTCTTCGTAGCGGGAGAACTGTCCGGGCTCGGCGTCGAAAGACGCGCGATTCACGAGCCGCGCGTAGAGTCCGAACTTCTCCTGGAGCTCCTCTTCTTTCCACTGCTTCGTCAGGCCACCCGGCGTGATGATGAGGACCTTCTGGAGGACTCCCCGGAAGAGCAGCTCCTTGATGAGAAGGCCGGTCATGATCGTCTTGCCGGCTCCCGTGTCATCGGCGAGCAGGAACCGGATTCTCGGAAGCGGAAGGAGATACCGATAGACAGCCTCGACCTGATGAGGGAGCGGGTCGACGATGCTGGAGTTGACCGCGAAGAGAGGGTCGAACTGGTGAGCGATGCGAATGCGCTCTGCTTCGGCTCCGAGGAGGAAAAGCCTGGCGTCGCCGTCAAAGGTATGCTGTTGGCCACGAACCCTGACGAGGGCCGCGAGTTCCTCAGCGGCCAGAGGACGCTTCACCATCCGACGGGACTGGAGCCCGACTCCCTCGACCAGCATCTTGCCGCCGAACGGAGCGATGCGTTGGATCTCGACGAGTTCGGAGGAGTCCAACCCCGAGACCACGTCGCCCGTGACGAGGTTGTGGTCATCTTTCGTCGTCACCGTGGGGTCCTTCGCACTCATCTGGACGTTTTCTTCCCCGGCGGCTTCGTGTCCCGGGAATCCAGTTCCTCTTTCGTCTCAACCAGTCGCTTCACGAGGAATGGGAGCGGCACCCGCTTGCCGTTCTCCCAGTGGTTCACGGTGCTGTAGGTTACGCCGACCTTCTGCGCGAACTGCTCCTGCGTGAGATTCAACCGTCGCCGAAAGCTCCCGGATGACCTCAGGGGTGGCTTCATTCTTCATTGCGGCACCTGAAATCCTACTGCTTTAGACAAGCGGCGCACATCTAGGGCGATATGCTAGGCTACATGGCAGGTGGCTGACAATCCTCTTGCGGTGAAGGCCGTAGGTCCCATCGATCAGAGGCCCGATCAGTGGTCGACCGGGATTGGTCTGTCTGCTGCACGGCGACGCAGGCCAGTGAGGGACGGACTACCCATGGAGGACGGCGCGGAGGCGGCTGGAGAAGCTTCCGGCCTATGGTTGGTGGCGGCGTCGCAAGTCGTGGCTGCGCAGCACCGGAAATTTGAACTTGGCACTACATGGGTCGGATCGCGTCTCGCAGGTCGCCCACGGCTCCCACGCAGCGATGCGGAAGGCAGAGAGGATTTGGCGGGCCTGATGATTGCCGGCGGTGACCCTGCGACGTTTCGCCTTCCCCAAGGAGAACTCCACCACGTGGATGGTTCGGAGGGCAGCCCACGCTTGCTCGGTGCAAAAAAGCAGATGGGCCGCCTTGAGTTTCTTCTCCAGGAGCCGGTCGAGCAGGAAGGCCAAGGCGGCGACGAAGACGTGTACCCGCACCCGCTCCGGATTCTGGTGGTCGATCGGTCGAAACTCGAGCACATCCTTGAGCTTCCGGAAGGCTCTTTCCAGCGGAAGTAGTGGTGGCCACCATGGAGAGAAAGAGGATCGGGGCCACGGAGGCTGCAATCTCCTCGCGCTTCCGAAGCTCCCCTTTTTCGATACGCTTGCCCTCATTCACCAAAGATCCGTCTTTCCCGCGATGCGTCCCCTACTGCTTGTGAACTCGCTGGTGTTGAAAAGATTCCAGGAGGAACTCGCAGAGCGTGAAAGCTGCGTTGACCGCAAGGCGCGCATGGCGCGCGGCTGGCTTGTATTTCCCGGCGTGCCGATCGCCGGCCTTGTTAGCAAACTCAAACAAACCGCCGATCTCGCGTTGCAGCCCCTCTAGAATGGCTTTCAGGCAGCTTTCCAGGGAGTCGTTCTTCGGCGCGAGATGCAGCGGTTCTGCGAGGAGCTTGTAGAGCGCGCGGATATCGCCCTCATTCTCGTTGAAGGTTGTCGCAGTCTTATGAAGGAGTTGTTTCAGGAACTCTTCTACCAGGGTGTAAGCGCTGGTGATGGCACCCGAAGAATCTCCAGTATCGATCTTTTTTTTGGCTTTCGCGATATGCTCGATGATCGACTCTTCAGACAATTTGACGAGTGACGGCACGTCCACAACTGCCCATTGGAGTGAGCGGACGACAAAGTAAGGTTCGGTTTCGGCGGTATTTCCATTCATACGCAAATACCGCTCCTCAATAATAACCTCATAACCGTCGCGCCGCAGGTCGGTGTTTAAGCGATAGGCCGCATGTTCAGGATTGAATCCGTCCTCACACCAAAAATCGAGCGCTTTGCAGATTATTAGCGACATCTTATCGGTGCCGTTGAACTTTTCCAGCTTCTCTTTGGTGTAGACCAAGCTCGATGGAGCCCCCGAGCGTGGATGCAAGTCCCGCTCGCCGAATTCCCGGAAAAACTCGGTTATTTGTCGAAGGGTGCGCGAGGGTGAAAATCTTTCATTCGAACCTGGCGGGCACTCTCCGACCATTAACTTGGCCAATGTGGCGAGCGTTTGTTGTGAGAGGTACATCGGCTCTTCGCTGACTTATGTGTTCGTCATTCGTCCATTACTAGTAGTGTAGTCAGAGGTGCTCTTGTCAACATAACGTTTTTCTCTTCTAACTTCCGATGTTTGCTGATCTTCCGCAATGGATGCTCGCAAGTGATTGCAGCAGAACGCTAAGAGTTTTTCGTTCTACCTACATGGCCCATTGAGGCGGGCGAGCAAAGAGCGGGAGCAGGTCGAGTTTTTGCAGCAGCGCGTTGAGGTCGGCGGAGATCTTAGAGAAGAACCCGATCAAAGGCCGTCCGTTCGGGGCGAGTCGGATCAAGCGGATCGCCTGAAGACGGTGGAGCACCTTGGGGCTTTCATTTCTTCGGTGAATCTTTTGGCCACCCGTTTGCTCCCAGGGCCAGCACACATCCCGCAAGCGAAAAAGAAACCCTGACCCGTTGCGACTACTCCACTTCGTGAGCCCGCGCGTCTTGCTCGAAGGGTGAGTCATCATAGCCGACGCGCGCGACCGATCGGAGATACTCGGACAGGAAGCCGGCGATGCCTCCGGCCTGCTCGTACTGGTAGACGTGCCGGCACTCGTGCAACAAGAGCCTAGTCGACAAGTGGCCTTCGCGCACCAGGATCGAATAGCCCAGGGTCAAGCCGGCCATATTGGGGCCGAGCAGTCCCAGTTGCCGAGCCGCCTCCGCAAGCCGAGGATCCTCCGGGACGGGAAACTGATGCAGGATTCGGAGGCGGATCCGTTCGGGAAAGCGAACACCCACCCTACTCGCTACCGAAAGCTCGGGATTCGAGAGCGCACGTCCCGTCGCCGCCGCGTCCGCTGCAACCGTCTCTACCCACTTAATGGCTATGGGCAGGAGCTGGGGCAGCAATGCTTCAAGATTCACGACAACCCTCCCTTGGGCACCTCGATCGCCCAATAGTCGGCCGCCTCCTCGGGCGTGACCAGCTCCCGGTATGTGTTGAAGAGGAGGGCCGTGCTCGTATGGCCCATGTTGAGCGCCATCTTGGCCGCGTCCCGAAAGTGGGCGAGATGGTAGGAAGCATAGGAATGCCTCTCGCCGTTGCGCGGCCACTTGGGGAGCCCGGCCCCCTTCATCGCCGCCACCCGCTTATCGACGGCGTTGGGTGGAACCACGGGACCCGCCTGCCGCTCGAAAGGCTTGAGCCAGGTGCTGAGGTTCGACTCGATCGGAACGAGCCGCCGACGCGCGGTCTTGCTTTTCTCGGCCGTCACCTCGATATGCCGACGCGCCAGCTTGATCTCCTTCCAATCCAGCCGTTCGATTTCGGCGGCGCGAAGGCCGGCGAAAAGCCCGATCGCATGCATCGGAACGATCTCCGGACAGAGAGCCCGGCATGCTTCGAGGAAACGGGCGGCTTCCTCGGGAGAAAAGATCTCCGGCGGCCGGTCGACGACTCTGGCGACGCTCGTTTTGACGATCGGATTTGCTGCGAGATAGCCTCGATCGACCGTGTGGATGAAGGCCACGCTCAGGTTTCGCCGAAAGTTGTTCCGATGGATCGGGGAGCCTGGAAGAGCCCGCAGCCAGTCGTCGATCTCCCGGCTCTCGAGGGAGCCAACGGGCCTCTGCCCGAACTCACGGGCCAAACGGCGCAAGTAGAGTCCGAGCTCATGAACATATCTCCGGCTTCTCCCGTCCTGGCCCTTGACGCGGATTACCTCCGAAAAGAGCTCCCCCACCGACACGCTCCTTCGCCTCGCCTCCAAGGTCGCCACGTACTCGCGGACGGCCTCGATCAGGGACTTGCCGTAAGGTTGGAGGGCTTCCTGGCAGCGGAGCGCCTCCTCGGCGAGCGCCGGAGAGATCCGCTCGGCGCAATGGCCGAGCCGGTTGACCGCGAGCTTATGGCGCCGGTCTGTCGTAAGCAAGTGAAGTGACCGCTTGGGTATTGGGGCTGGAGGGTCCATGAGATGGGGGCATGGACGGCTATGGCGAAGCGGAAGGATGGCGGGTCATGAAAGTTCAGGAGGTGATCATGCGGGCGATGGCCAAGCGGATCAGTTGGTTGGATGCGGCGGAGATCTTGGGATGGAGTCCTCGGACGCTTCGGCGGTGGCGAGCTCGATACCGAATTCGGGGATACGACGGGCTTTTTGATCGGAGGAAGCGGAGGCCGAGTCCGCGGAGGGTGCCGATGGAGACGGTGGAGAAGGTTCTTGGGCTCTATCGAGAGCGCTACGAGGGATGGAACGGGCGGCATTTTCACGAGAAGCTTCGGGAGAAGCATGGTATTGAGTTGAGTTATTCCTGAATCAAGTGTGCGTTGCAGACGGCTGGGCTGCTGCCGAAGCGGCGGCGGGAGCCGGCGCCCCCTCCTCTCCGGCATGCGGATGCACCGCAGCGGTCTTCGGCAGGCGATGGCGCGGAAGAAAGAAGCTATTGGCGATCACGGTTGGGATGATGGCGGTCCCGATGATCGCCGCCACTAAGGTCGAATATTGACCCTTCTCGATAATCCCATGGGTGAGGCCGAAGAGCGAGGTGATCGTCCCGAAGGTGAGCCCGGAGGACATCAAGAGCGTGGTGTACATCGCTTCCTTGTGGGTCGACCCGTAGAATTTCGCGACCGGATAGACGCTGCCGATCTTGACAATGGCTTCCGCGAGAAGAAAGAAGAGGACGCCGGCCGGAGCGGCGATCACGGCCGGAATCGAAACGAGACAGCCAACGCGCGTGAAGTAGAACGGGGTGAGAAGCCCGATCGTCACCGTGCGCAGGCGCCGGATCAACAAATGATCGCGTCCGACGCTTCCCGCGAGCGCCACCCCGATCACATAGGCCGGCAATACCGCCTCGGTGCCGGCCCAAATGGCCAGCGCCCCCATCCCGAGCAGGCAGAAAAGCAAAAACTTAGCCTCCAGCTCCGAGGGCCTCTCCCCATAGCGCCGGAAGAGGTGTCGGGTGATCCAGGGAAGCCCTACGAAAGCGGCCGCTAAGGAGGCCGCGAAGATCAGCGTTTTGCCCGTAAAGGGAGCAAACACCAGACCGAGCGTGACGACCGTGCCGAGATCGGTGACGAAGCAGGCGGCAAGGATCGTCTTCCCGAAGTCGGTTCGATTTAAGCCGAACTCCATCATCACGGTATAGATGACCGCGAACGAAGTCGCCGCGAGGGCGATGCCGGCAAGGATGCTCGGCATGAGCTTCCAACCAAGAAGATAATGACCCGCGGCCGCGCAGCCGAGCGAGGGAAGCAGGAAGCTCGCCAAACCCACCGCCGCCGCCTCTTTCCATTTCCGCCGGAAGACATGAGGGTCGATCTCGGCACCCGCCAGAAATGTGAGCAGAACGGCTCCGATGCCGGCGAAGACCTCGATCCACGGCTCGTTCGCTCCGAGGGCGTCGGGACCGATGGTAGCTCCGAAGACCATGGATGCCGCCATCCCGACGATGATTTCGGACAGTGCCGCCGGGATACGGAGCCAATTCGAGGCGAGGCTCGCAACCAAGGCCAAGGCAAACCAGAGTGCCGCAAGCGCCCAGACTGCAGTCACGGGCAACCTCGCATGAGGAATGCGAACCTGCCGGCTTTCGAGTTTACCTTAGAGCCCGGACTCCGAATCGGCCTAGCCGTCATCTGCCGCATGACTATAGCGACTCCCTTTACTACTGGCGCAGTCGGTAGGAGTTATCAGCCTAGGCGGCGGTCTTCGGGGACCTCCATCCCCTCGGGGAGGACATCCTAAAGAGGAGTCCATCCCTGTCAAGGGCCAAACGTCGCCTATCGTAAGCAAGTGAAGTGACCGCCGCGAGGACAAGTGAAGTGACCGCTTGGGTGTTGGGGGCTGTAGAGTTCATGAGATGAGGGCATGGACGGCTTTGGCGAAGCGGAAGGATGGCGGGTCATGAAAGAGGGCTCTTTTGCAGCCTCTACAGCGACCGGGGTAGCCATTTCTTCCACATGCCCGAGGCGGGCAAGTAGGCAGGCCGAAACCGGCTCACGCCAGACGGTCGAGCGCTGGCGCAGTTGGGCATTGAGCACATCCCCAGCTACTGTCCACAGGGCCGAGGACGGATGGAGCGCTTCTTCGGCACCTGGCAGGGGCGGCTGCCGCGGGAGATCGAGGCGGCGGGCATAAAGACCCTGGAAGCGGCCAACAAGTACATCCGGATGAAGTTTCTTCCCTGGCCTAACCGCACCCTGTCCGTAAAGCCCAAGGAAGAGGAGAGCGCCTTTGTCCCGGCCGGAGGAGCCGACCTGGAGGGGATCCTCTGCGTTCAGGGCGACCGGATCGTCGGCAACGACAACACGGTCCACTGGGGGCGGAAGAAGCTCCAGATCTTGCCCCAAAGCTGGCGCAGCGGCTTGGCAAAATGCCGCGTCCGGGTCTGTGAGCATCTCGACGGCAACCTCAGCGTCCGGTACGGCCACCGGATCGTGGACTGGTACGACTCGGAGGGCAAGCTGCTGGAGCTATACAAAACCAAGGCGGCTTAAAAGAGGAGCAGAAC
>NZ_CABFVA020000119.1 GCF_902143375.2 Methylacidimicrobium tartarophylax
AGGATCCCCCTTGTCGGATCGCGTACTCATAAGCGGCTGCCTGACGACACAGGGTAAGTCCCTAGAAGCACGATCCAAGCGGAATCTCCATAGATCTCGCGGCAGCCCTCCTGCAGCATCTCGACAGGAGGCGGATCGAACACTTCCCAGAGGCGAACGAGCGCGCCCGCATCCGGCGGCTCTTCGCCCCCGGCGCAGGGAGTCGTTTGGGCCCAACAGCCGCCGAAGCGGTGCTGCCACGGGTCCGTTGCCTCGCGCGAGCAGCCGGACAGGAGAAAGACAGCCTTTAGGCTTTGGGAACCCTCTTGCGGTCGGATCGGCTCCGTTCCCAGGCGGATGATATAGAAACGGGAGTACCGGCCCATCCGGTGGTTTGCGAGCAGGTCGGGTAGATCGCTCTCGCCGCAGACGGTCACGGGCAAATGGCCATCAGGCTTGCCCGTGAACCAGTGAGACCAATCGAGCAGCCGTTGCTTGGGGAGGACCAGAATATCGATGGATTCCTCCACCAGCAGCCGCTTGCCTTCCTCCGCGGAACGAATCATGCGATATTCGTCCGAGGAGCCGAAACGGAGATGGGCGGCGAGCAGACCGGCGGCTCCTCCGCAACAGCCGATCCGGAGGACGCCCTGCTGGGCACGTGAGAGGGAAAAGATCTCCTGGAAGATCGCTCGAATCCCTAAAGGGGAGAGAGAGCCGGCATCCTGCTTGACTAGATCCCGGATCACGGTTTCTTCGCGGATGGGGTCGAAAATGAGTTGGGATTCTCGGCGTTTTCGCTCACCGATCCGTTTCGCCACCTCCATCCTCTGGTTGAGGAGCGCGAGAAGTTGGCGATCCATCTCGTCGAGCCTTCGACGCAGCCGATCAATCTCCCCAAGGGAAGTGGCGTCTGAATCCATGCGATCGTTTTCGATGTGGTCGAATCAACCTGCCGATCTCTTTAAAGCTCGGGGGATCTTCCGCTGGTTCCAGCAGCCCGGCGACCCGCTTCGGTTGCGCCCGGATGCTCCATGGCGATCATCTCCCGGTCTTGGTTCCGGCGTTCATTTAGCCGGCATGTCTCACAAAGTTCGTACCCGAGGCCCATTTCGCAAGCCGCAGGAGATCGCTTGTGAGACATGCCGGTTAGCACTCTGCTAGAGCAGACCAACGGCCCGCCGTGCCGATTCCCATGTGGGAGCGGCCGCTGCACGAGCCGAGCGAGCGCCTTGCTCCAAAATCTCATCCACCACGTGCGGTTTTGCTTTCAGCTCCTCATACCGTTCGCGGAAGGGAGCCAAAAAACGCTCGAGCTTGGCGAGAAGCTCCTTCTTGAGAGTCGCGTAACCGACTCCTCCTCGCCGCATGGAAGAGACGAATTCCTCCAGTTCCTGCGGCTCGCTGACTAGTCGATAGAGGGAGACCAGCACCGAGCCGGCGACCGGCTTCGGCTCTCCGACAGGGGTGGAGTCGGTGCGAATGGCCATCACCCTCCTTCGGAATTCTTCGCGATCTCCGAAGAGTTCCAGCGTGTTCCCGTAGGACTTCGACATTTTTTGCCCGTCTATCCCTGGAATCGTGGCCACGCCTTCCTCGATGTCTTCCTTGGGAAGGACAAACACGGGTCCGAAGGCTTGATTGAACTTCACGGCCAGATCGCGAGCCACTTCCAGATGCTGCTTCTGGTCGATCCCGACGGGAACGATGTCGGCCCGGTAGAGCAAGATGTCGGCGGCCATGAGGACCGGATAGGCGAAAAGAGCATGGGTCGGAGCGATTCCCTTGGCCAGCTTATCCTTGTAGCTGTGGCATCTTTCCAGGAGACCAACCGGAGTCACTGTGGACAGGAGCCACGTGAGCTCCATGACTTCCGGCACGGCACTCTGTCGGAAGAAGACCGTCCGCTTCGGATCGAGCCCGCAGGCGAGGAAGGCAAGCGCCGCTTCCCGGATGTTCCGGCGCAAGGCCTCCGGGTCACCCACGGTCGTCAGGGCATGGAAATCGGCGATGAAGAAGAAGGCTTCTCCTTTTTCCTGCCACCGGATTCCCCGTTGCATCATGCCGAAGAAGTTTCCCAGATGAAGATACCCGCTGGGTTGAATGCCGGACAAGATGCGCATGAGCAACGGCCCTCAATGTTGTCGGAAGAGAGGTCTGCGGAGTCGAAGGTCCGTGATCTGTCCTCTCGCGGGGGAAACACAGACTCGCCGAGAAGGCGCGCTTACCATCGGGCCCTTCGATGAACTCGACTCAGGGTTTCTCCAAGATTCCCTTGTAGTTGTGCCAACTCGGAGGCGAGCCATTCGGGCGAGGAGCACCAGGCACCCATCGCTTCGATGGAGCGCCTCTCCGCCTGATCTGCGGTAACCGCCGTCACCCGCTCTCGATCCGCCCGCTGGGCAATAAAGGCTTCGATCATCGAGTCTGCCGTGCAGTCGGGAGGGGAATAGGCGATCACCATTTCGCCGGACGAAGATTCGATTCGATCCCGCCGGAAACCGAAACGTCCGTCGAAAACGACGATCACCGACCATGCTCCCGAGTCGTGCATCTGCTGAAGCTGTCCAGCAAGAAACTCGCGAGCCTGCCTGGGTGCGCGCGCGTGAAGCTCTCGCAACTCCTTCCATGCGAAAATTACGCTGTGACCATCGACAACCAGCGTCGGGGCGGTGGAACGCTCCCGGACGATAGTGGCCTTGGTCTTCATCTCATTTTCTTCCCGGCGCGGCCTGAGCGATCGCAGATTTCTCTCGTTTCCGGTTGAGATAAGCCTTACGGCGTTTCCGCTTTTCGAACTTGTTCCACTGTTTGCTCACGATTAAGCGTTAGTGGGCGCGACCCTAGCCATTCTGTCAAGGCCCAACTGCTTGGGAAAGTCTCGTTCCTGTGCGTTGCTGCAGAGTTCGACTGCTTTATCGCTTGAAAGGAGCGCAGGTTTCCGTTCAACTTCAGCCGATAAATCCGAAGATTGCTCAAAACCAACGCATCCATCCACGCATGAAATTCTTTTCGGCAGCGGGCACGAGCCTGGCCGCATTTGCCTATTGCCTTTTCTCCTTTCCGGTCCCCTCGTCTGCGACCGTTCAGTCGGTTTCGTTAGCGAGCCCACCGAAACAAGCCAAAGAGACCTCATTCTCGATCCAAGTCGACGACTCGGCGCTTCCCCGGCAGGGAGCAGGCCTCCTGGCCAGCTTCGCGCCGATCGTGAAAAAAGTGGTCCCGAGTGTCGTGCAGATCACGACCACTCAGCGGGTGAAGGCTCCGGAAGGCTGGCCTTTCCCTTTTCCTCCCTTCTTTAACGAGCCTCCGTTGCGCCGCTTTTTCGGACCGCCGGAAGGGGAAGATCAAGGAGGAAGGCGGCAGCCTCCCTCGCCGCAGCCCCGCTCTCGCCGTCAGAGCGGGCTCGGCTCCGGGGTGATCGTTTCCCCCGACGGGTACATCCTGACGAACAACCATGTGGTGGAGGTTGCCGAAGAGATCAAGGTCTTGGTGGGCGAAGCGAAGAAGGAGTATGCCGCCAAGGTGATCGGGAAAGATCCCTACAGCGACATCGCGCTCGTCAAGATCGAGGCGAACGATCTGCCGGCGGCTGTGTTCGCGGATAGTGACAAGGTCGAGGTGGGCGACATCGTCCTGGCGGTGGGTAACCCCTTCGCCTTGAGTCAGACCGTGACGATGGGGATCGTGAGTGGCAAGGGACGGAAAGATGTCGGCATCGAAGAATACGAGGATTTCATTCAAACCGATGCGGCGATCAACCCCGGGAATTCGGGAGGGGCCCTGGTCGATGTCGAGGGTCGGCTGGTTGGGATTAATACGGCGATCGTGAGTCCCGGGCGTGTCGGCAATCTCGGCATCGGGTTCGCCGTTCCTTCGAACATGGCCCGCTACGCCATGCAGGAGCTCGTAACCCACGGAAGAGTGATTCGCGGATTTCTCGGCGTAACGATTTCGGAAGTCACCCCGGAGCTGGCACGAGCCTTTAAGCTGCCCGAGCCGATCGGCGCTCTGGTCGAGCAGGTGACTCCGAACGCGCCCGCCGCTCAGGCCGGCGTCAAGGACGGGGATGTGATCATCGGATACAACGGGCAGAAGGTGGTCGATCCCCGAGTCTTCCGCTTGGCGGTGTCGGAGACGCCTCCCGGCTCGAAGGTCTCCTTAAAGATATGGCGCGATGGCAAGGAAATGACCGTACAAACTGTTCTGAAGGAACGGCCGAGCGAGCCGGTCGCGAGCAGCGGCGTTCCCGGAAGCTCGGAGCAGGGGACGTTTCTTCCCGGAGTGGAGATTGCCGATCTCAACAGCGCGGCTCGGCAACAGTTGGAGGTTCCGGCGGAAGTCCAAGGGGTCTTAGTGACCAGCGTCGACCAAGAGGCGCCGGCCGCGCGGCCCGGTCGGAACCAATTACAACCGGGTGATGTCATTCTTCAAGTGAACCATCGTGCGGTGCACGCGGTCCGCGAGGCTCTGGATGCGGTGAAATCGAGCCAGGGCGATCTGCTTCTGCAAGTCTGGTCGCATGGGATGACGCGGTTTGTCGTGGCGAAACGATAGCAGCTCGCAAGGCGAGAGCGGGAAAAGACGGGGGAATGGGAGATAGAGGTCTTTTGCAGGCGGCTTTGGCAAGCGAAGCCGCGACGAGGACTTTCTCCAGCGACCAGATCGAGAGGCTCCTGCCGCAAAAGCCGCCCTTCCTCTTTTTGGACGAGGCCGTTGTCGAGGAGCGGGGCGTGCAGGCGAGCTATCTGCTCCGAGGAGAGGAAGACTTTTTTCGCGGTCACTTCCCGGGAAATCCGACCACTCCCGCCGCCATCGTCTTCGAAGCTCTAGGCCAGGCAGGCTGTCTTTGGCTTCGGGCTATCGGGGACAAGAAGGTTTCGGGGGAGATCCTCTTCGCTTCGTCCGACGGCGCCCGCTTCTTTCGAAAGACCTGTCCGGGAGATCGGCTGGCGCTGGAAGTCGTCGTTCTGCGGACCTTGGGACGAGTGGCGACTTTTGCGGGCAAAGTCTCCGTCCGTGGGGAGCCGGTTGCGCAGGTAAAGCGGCTCACGCTCGTCCTTCTCGAGGAGAACGGAGATGGGAAAAAGCTTGCCGGCTGATTTTCTCGTCGTTGACGTCAGTAATTCCTTTACCAAAATTGCAGCCGTCCGGAAGGGCCAGCTTTGCGAGCTTCAACGGAAGGCGACTGCGGAGCTCGACGAGCCATTCGTTCTTTCCCTTGCCGCTCACTACCCGTCGGTGCCGCTTGTCCTGGGGAGCGTAGTTCCCTCCCGCACCAGCCGGTTTTCCCCGGTTTTTGCCAAGGCTCTCTTTCTTGTCCATGGACGGGCACCGCTCGGCTTCCCCATCGACTATCCGAATCCGGCGGAGATCGGGGCGGATCGGCTGGCCAATGCGGCTGCCGCCCTACACTTCTGGCAGCCTCCGATCGTCGTCATTGATTTCGGGACTGCGACCAACTTCGATGTCGTGGATGCCTCGGGCGCCTTCTGCGGAGGAGTGATCGCTCCCGGGCTCGACCTGATGACCAGCTATCTGCACGAGCGAACCGCACTGTTGCCGAAAGTGCGTCTGAGAGAGCCGAAGCGCGGTTTCGGCCGGAGCACGGTCGAAGCCATTTGCGTCGGTGCCATCCACGGGTATCGCGGAATGATCCGCGGCCTGCTCCAGGGAATTCGCAAGGAACTGGGCGTGGAGCAATTGACCGCCGTAGCGACCGGAGGTCATGCGGCTCTGGTGGTGCGAGGATTGCCTGAAGTTTGCGGCGTGCGGCCGAATTTGACCTTGGAAGGGCTCCGCGTCGTGGGGGAAAGATGGCTAATCGGACCTCGTCCGAAAAGAAGAGCTTCTCCCCGTTCCCGTTAGCGGCTAATCCCGGAAGTTTTGAAAGGAGAGCGCGTGGGGGAAGTCCTTGGCGCGCAACGCGGCAATGACTTGCTGGAGGTCATCTCGGTTCTTCCCCGTGACGCGGACCTCCTCCCCTTGGATTTGTGCTTGGACCTTCAGCCCCGTTTCCCGGACGGCCCGGGTGAGAACGCGGGCGGCCTCAGAGTCGAGACCCTGCTTTACGACGAGTTCCTGGGAAGCCTTTCCCGTCGAAGAAACCGAAGGAGGCTTGATTTCGATATTCTTCAGACTCACGTTGCGGCGGGCCAGCTTTCCCAACAGGATCTCTCGGATCACCGAGAGCTTGAAGGCGTCGTTTGCTCGTAAATGGAGGGTAGGGCGCTCGTAGTCGATTTCGGCACCCGCCCCCTTGAGGTCGAAGCGGTTGGCCACTTCCTTGCGCGCTTGATTGAGCGCATTCGCCACCTCCTGCTCATCTACTTCCGAAACGATATCGAACGATGGCATCTTTTTAGTTTCCACAGGGGAGGGCCGTGGAGCAACCAGGAAAGTTCCCGATCGGCCGCAAAGCGAGTTCAGGGGGAGGTCGGCGCGGGCGGAGTGCTCGAAGTATGCTTTTTTTTGACGGTTCCCTTCGGTTTGGCCGTTCCCTTCGGGACAAAGATCTTTTGGCCTGGACGCAGGCTTTCCCGCCGGGAAAGGCCGTTGGCCGTGCGGATCTGTTCGGCGGTCACCGGAACCCCGCTTTGCCGATAGGCCTCGGCGATGGCGGAGACGGTGTCGCCGGCTTGCACCTTGTAGTAATAGCCGGCTACGACCTTCGTGTGCGGACCCTCGCCGGCGAGTCCTGGTTCCGATGGGCCGGAAGGGGCTTGGGTCGGCTTCCTGTCGGCTGTCTCCTTTTCGGGCGCCGACATGGAGGCCGGAGCCGAGGCCGAGGGTTGCGAAAGCCGTCCGTGAAGGTTCCGAAGCTCCTCTTTTAATTGAGAGAGCTCCTGCTGCAGGTGCTGAAGCTCCCGGGTGTGTCCCTCGACCGTCCCCTCGATCTGATCGAGCGTGTCCGAGGCCCGGAGGACCTTGCGCTTGGCCTCCTCCTCGTCCTGCTGACGGATGATCTCCGGCGTCTCTTCCTGTGCCAGAAGCCTTCCATTCCCGGTCAAGCAGAGAGAGAGGCAGGAGCAAAGGCAGAGAAGCCGGATTCGGCGGACGAATGGCCGGATGCTGACCGAATCAGGACGTCTTGTCGTCATTGGTTCCTCCCTCCAGAAGCCTCTCCAGTTCGTTTTCCGAAATCTCCGGCACCCCGAGCCTCCTTGCTTGCTTGAGCTTAGAGCCGGGCTCGCTCCCCAGCACCAGAAAGCTCGTCTTCCGGGAGACGCTCTCCGTGATCTTGCCTCCGGACTCGCGGATTCTTTCGGCAATCTCCTCCCTGGGCTTGGAAAGAGTTCCCGTGATCACGAAAGTCTTCCCTTGCAGGATCCTTCTCTCTCCCGGCAGACGCTTTGCTTTCATCGATACGCCCGCTTGCCGGAGCCGATCGACGCGTTGGCGGTTGAAAGCATCTCGGAAATAGTCGGTCACGCTCTGGCCGATGATCGGGCCGACGCTTGGGATTCTCTCGACCTCCTCCGGCGAAGCGTTCCAAAGTCGATCGATCGTCCCAAAGTGAGATGCGAGCGCCTCCGCAGCCGTTTCGCCGACGTGGAGAATCCCTAGGCCGAAGAGCAGCCGCGCTAGACCTCGGCTCTTGCTTCCTTCGATCGCCGAAAGGAGATTTGCCGCCGACTTTTCCCCCATTCGTTCGAGCGGAAGCAGATTGGTGAGCGTGAGATGGTAGAGGTCGGCCACGTCCCGGATCAGCCCCCCGTCCACTAGCTGGTTCACGAGGGATTCGCCCAACCCCTCGATGTCCATGGCGTTGCGACGGGCGAAGTGGCGGATCAAGCCCTTGAGTCGCCCGGGACACTGTGGATTGGGGCAGCGAAGAAAAATCCCGTCCCATCGGAGGGGAGTGGCACACGCGGGACACTGCTCCGGCGGCACGATTTCCTTCTCCTCGCCGGTCCGAGCCGACCGATCGACCTCGACGACGGCCGGAATGACTTCACCCGCCTTCTCGATCTCAATCCAGTCCCCGATCTTGATCCCCTTCCGTCTCACCTCGTCGAAATTATGAAGGGTGGCCCGGCTCACGGTGGAGCCGGCGAGAAAGACGGGCTCCATCTCGGCAACCGGAGTGACGACACCCGTTCTCCCCACCTGGAAGACGACGCGGAGGAGGCGTGTCCGCGCGCGCTCCGCGCCATACTTGTACGCGATTGCCCAGCGCGGAGCCTTGGCCGTCGATCCCAAGAGCCCGTAAAAGCGCCATTCATTCACCTTCACGACCGCTCCGTCCGTAGCGTAGGGCAGTCCCTTCCGGAAATCGTCGAGTGCGGCAATGGCGCCGGCCAAATCTTCCTTGTCTCGGCAGAGCCAATAGCGGGAAGGCGAGGGCAAGCCGGCCTCGGCCAAGAAACGAAGCCAACGATCCTGAGATTCGCAGCCGATACCCTTCGGATCGCCCGTTCCATAGAAGATGACGGAAAGCGGGCGGTGCGCCACGATGCGAGGATCGAGCTGCTTGAGCGATCCGGCGGTGGCGTTTCGCGGATTGGCAAACAGTGGCTCACCCCGAGCCTCTCGGTCCTTGTTGAGATCCTCGAAGACCTTTGTGGGGAGATAGGCTTCCCCGCGTACCTCAAGGAGTTCCGGCGGATGCCGCAGTGCTAGGCGAAGGGGGAGGGCCCGAATCGTCCGGAGATTGGCGGTGATATCGTCTCCGGTCTGTCCGTCGCCGCGGGTGGCTCCCTGAACAAAGGCGCCTTTTCGATAGACGACGCTGATCGAAACTCCGTCGATCTTCGGCTCCACCACATAACTGGGCGTTTCCTTCGCCAGCGTGCGCTCGACACGATCGACAAAGGCGAAAAGCTCTGCGACGGAGTAAGTGTTATCGAGGCTCTGCATGGGAACCCGATGGGCGACCGGAGAAAACCCGGGTAGGGGAGCCCCTCCGACCCGCTGTGTCGGCGAATCCGGGGTGACCAAATCCGGATAGCGCCGTTCCAGGTCGCGGAGCTCGTCGTAGAGCGCGTCGTACTCCGCGTCGGAGATGAGAGGCTTGGCTTCTACGTAGTAGGCGTAGTCGTGCTTTCGGATCTCCTCGACCAACCGGCCGTGTCTTCGGATTGCCTCCGCTCTGGTCATGACGGCCACCTCTCCATCCTCCCCTGAGAGAGAGTTCTCCCGCGCCTCAAGACCACCGGTTCATCGATGCCCATCGGGATGTCGATAATCGGCGCAGAGTTGCCCCCTTGCCGTTTGCGAGCAGGCGGCAAGCCGACGAGATCGGAAAGAAGCGCCAACGGTTTCGGGGCACAACAACCCTCATTCTATCGCCGGCAAGGCAGCTTTACAACCTTTGCAGACCCGCTCTCCCCTCACCCTGCCAGAGATCCCCGGATTCGGAAGCTCCCTTGGGCCAAAGTCGAACCAGTTCGTGCACCGCCAGGCCGACCAGCCGGAGCGGTCTCTGCCCCCGCCACGCCGACTGGAGCAGCCGGACGGCGCAGTCGGCAATCTCCTTTGCGTCAGCCGTGGCGATGGACAAGGTCATCTGGCGGGAGAGGGTTTCGAAATTTCCGTAGCGGAGCTTCACCGTGACGGTCTTCGCCAGCAGGTGATCCCCTTGGAGTTCTTCGGCGACCTCACGACTGAACTCCTCCAGAGTATGGCGGAAGACGGCAAAATCGGCGAGGTCCCGTTCAAAAGTGGTTTCGCGGTGGATCGACTTGGGCTCCCACTCCGGCTGAACGGGTGTCGTGTCGAGGCCGTGAGCGGATTCCCAGAGGTAAGCGCCATGCTTCCCGAACTCTCGAACCAGCATCTCCCGAGGCCGGGCGGCCAACTCGCCGATCTTCCGGATGCCCATCTCCAGCAGGCGCGCATGGGTTTTCGGGCCGACGCCGGGGAGCTCCACCACCGGAAGCGGCGAAAGGAATGCCTCTTCCGCACCCTGGGGAACCACGATCGTTCCGTGCGGCTTCACCGTGTCGCAGGCGACCTTGGCAACGAGCTTGTTCGCGGCGATGGCGACGGTGCAGGAGAGCCCGAGATCTCGCGCCACCTCGTCCTGGACCGAGTGAGCGATCTTTTCCGGATCTGTGCCTTCCGGTAGTTCAGCGCAAGCTTCGTCGATCGAGAGAGCTTCCACCTTGCGGAAACGGGCGTGCAGCAGTTGCCGCACCTTCTCCGAATAGGCTGTGTAGAGGTGATGGCGGGCTGGAAGAATGACCAGAGGCGGGCAGAGGGCGATGGCACGCCGCAGCGGCATGCCGCTGCGAATCCCAAAGCGGCGGGCGGGATAGCTTGCCGTCGAGACGACTCCCCGTCCTCCGGGATGACCGACCGCAACAATCACGGGTTTGTTCTGCAGGGCGGGGCGGCGCAAAAGCTCGACCGAGACGAAGAAGGCATCCAAGTCGAGAAAAAGAACTCCCATCGCAGTCTGCTCGGTTTTCGCTCTCCTCGGTCCCATCATGCCTGCTGCAGCTGCATGGCGGCCTTGGACGGGGGATCGGCGACTACCCTATTCCAAGGAGGAAGCAGGATCTTCCGGGGAGAGTGTTTCGCAGGAGGGTGGGCGAGAGCTCGCGGAGGGCTCGCCCGAATCGGAGGCGGGAACCGGAGCCGCATGCAGCTTCCTTCCATGCTCGTCCTCCTCCCAAAGGCGGAAGCCCCCGGAAAAGGCAAACGAGTTGTCCCCCAAGCGGACGTACGGGGGGAACGACTTGAGGTGCTTGCGATTGCCTCCGCCGATCACGAGGTAGTCCACTTGAAAGGCTGCCCGGTAGAGGTCGACGACGCATCGGACTTCCGTGCGCCACCGCTTTTTTCCCAAACGCGAAAGACCCGCATCGCCCAGGACCTCCTCGTAGGTCAACCCTTTCTTGTAGGGAAGATGGCTTGCTTCCAGAGGATGCAGAAGACCGTCGAGGATGAGGGCGGTACCCAGCCCGGTCCCTAAGCCGAGGAAGAGCATCCGTCCCCCGGCATAGCTACCCCAGGCTTGCATCGCTGCATCATTCACCAGCTTTACCGGGGTCCCGAGAGCTTACGCAAAGTCGAACCCGAGCCAACCGGAACCCAGGTTGCGCGGCTCTGCGGCGGGTCTCCCTCCGGCCACCGGTCCAGGATAGCCGATCGAAATCGCCTCGAAAGACCAACCGGCCACAGCCTCGGGAAGACGATCGACCA
This sequence comes from Methylacidimicrobium tartarophylax, assembly GCF_902143375.2. Taxonomy (GTDB): domain Bacteria; phylum Verrucomicrobiota; class Verrucomicrobiia; order Methylacidiphilales; family Methylacidiphilaceae; genus Methylacidimicrobium; species Methylacidimicrobium tartarophylax. The sequence continues at coordinate 11,128 of NZ_CABFVA020000119.1, forward strand.
GATCTTGCGGAGTGAAGGAGGGTCCCGAAGGGATCTTTCGAGGCTCCTTTTGACCGGTAGCCAGCAGCTTTACGTTACGCCCGCCGATGTCGATCACAAGGATCTTTGTCATCTGACGACCGGGAACTCTCCGCTAAGCGGAGCCGGAGCGCAAGGGGAAAGCGGCCCTTCCGTTTTGTCGGAACCGCGCCTTGCGCTATTTCCGCTCTTCCTTCCGGAGAAGAGCCTTGCGTGCGCGCTCCAATGCTTCTCGCTCCGACTTGGTCAGGCTGCCGATGCCGTTCCGGGAAATCTTGTCGAGAATCGCATCGATCGACTCGGCCGGTGCTTTCGTCCCCTTCTGTTGACCCGGCGTGCGGGGAGAAGCGAAGGAGCGAGGTCGCCTTCTCCAGTCCCGTTCCCAGAAACGCAGCCAGGAGACCTCCGGCATGCGAACAGAGAGGTAAGCGATCCCGGAAGCCACGCTCAACATGAGCAACGGGGTCCAAGCGTGGGCCGAAATGTCGATGAGGACATAGAGAACCAGCAGAACGATGGCGTACCACTTCGCGGTGATGCCGAAGATGAGCTCTGCGGCGGGCGATAAGGCGGCGAAGGCGACGAAGATCGCCATGTGAGCCTCATCCGGACCGTAGAACGTTCCTCCGCTCGAGTCGATCAGGCTGAAGAGGACTGCGCAAATCGCCGGAGCCAGGATGAGCGAGAAATAGAGGAAAAAATACTTCTTCAGCCCGAGAGCAAACTCCACTTCGCGCCCGAACCAGAAGAACATCAGCATCCAGAGGGCAAACCAGAGCGAGGGGGAATGAACCCATGCATAGGTGAAGATCTGCCAGACCTTGCCTTGGGAAAGCACCGCCTGCGGGCTTAAAGACAGCTCTTGGAACCAGGAAAGCCGGTAAGTCGCGACCGACAAGACACCGACGACGAACGAAAGACAGTGAAATGCGATGAAGATATCAGTCAGGTAGACCGGACGATTCTGTAATCGAAAAACCGGTTCTCCCCGGCCATCTCCAGGCCAGTATGCCATGATCTTGACTCTGCCGAATCTCAGTTCGGACGTAAATTCCGTTTTCTTAAGAAAAACAGCCTTAGGGACTTTTGCTCAAGCCGAAAAAACACCTTTTACGGTCGAACGAGCACAAAAGTTTGCGCGCCGCCTCTGCGGATGTAGAAAAGCACCGGCTCCTTGCCATGCTCCCCTGCGGCGATCCGGAGGAGATCTCCGATATTGCGGATCTTGTCCGAGGGCTTGCCGACCTTGCGGATCTCCTCGATTACGTCTCCGGGTTGAAGGAGATCCAGAGAAGGAGCTCCTTCCTCGACGTCGACGATATATACCCCGGCGGCATGGGGCTGAAGCCCCAGCTGTGCACGCAAGCTGTCGTCCAGGTTGACGATCTGCAGGCCGGCGAAGGCGTTGTCGAGCTCCCCGGTTCGTACGACTTGCCACCGGGCGCCTTCCTCGGTGCGGCTTCCTTGCTCCGGCTGTTCCATGATTTGGGCTTGCACCGTGAGAGACCGTCCGTCCCGATAGAAGATGATCGGGATCTCGGCGGAAGCCGACGTTTCGGAAACATAGAGCCGTAGCTCCGCGGGATCGCGCACATTCATTCCGTGATACCGGACAATCACGTCTCCGCGACGGATCCCCGCCTTGGCCGCCGGAGAATTCGGCTCGACCCGGGTGACGAGCGCCCCGGAGGTATCCGGCAAGTTGAAGGCCTGCTGCATGTCTTCATCCACCTCTTGGGCCTCAACGCCCAGAAATCCGCGAACGACTTTCCCGCGCGCGACGAGACTCTCGTAGGCAAAACGAGCCAGCTTGCTCGGGATGGCGAAGCCGATGCCGTTCGATCCGCCGCTCCGCGAATAGATGGCGGTGTTGATGCCCACCAGAAATCCTTCCACGTTAATCAGGGCGCCACCGGAATTTCCCGGGTTGATAGCGGCATCGGTCTGGATGTAGTTCTCGAAGCCCGAGGAGGAAAGATTCGGATTGCGGCCTTTGGCGCTGACGATGCCGCGGCTGACCGAGCCGCTGAGGCCAAACGGGTTGCCGACGGCGAAAACCTGCTCGCCCACCTCGAGCCGGTCGGAGTCCCCCCAAAGAGCGGGCACAAGTCCCTTGGCTTCCACTTTGAGTACAGCGACATCGGCCGGCTCGTCCAGTCCAAGGAGCTTGGCCTGATAGCGCCGGCCGTCGAAGAGCTGCACACGGATCTCCCGAGCGTTCTTGACCAGGTGAGCGTTGGTCAAGATGTGCCCCTGCGGGCTCAGGATGACTCCGGATCCGAGGGAGGTTTCCTCGTCCGTGGGTGCGCGCCGGGAGTTCCGGGTGTCCGAGTCCGTGGAGGGGACCGTCTCTCCGGCATCGGCGCTGACGGGTCGCGCGGTGAAGATGTTCACAACACTGGGAAGAATCCGCGAAAGGACGTCCACGTATTCCCGATTGATCTCTTGCAGCAGCCCACCGGCGGTGGTGTGCGATTCCACGCCGTGTGGGATCGGGATGGCGCGGGGAATCAGAGGCTCCGAGGCGGCGGGCGGCGGAGGGACGGGCTTGGGCGAGGGGAGCAAAAACTCGCGAATCCCCAATCCGAGCGCAACTCCTAAGAGTGCGACGACGAGGAGCAGTCCCCCCTGTTTCCAGGACCCCTTGAGCGACACATGCCCTTCCATAAGGCGCAACATACCCACAATCGATCTCCCGCGGAGCCTACTCCGGGATCAGGTGAATTCCACGAGCAGCAATCCCCGCATACGCAACATCGTCTTGCTTGCACTTCCCAGGAAGAAGCCAATCACTCTTGAATCCGATTCTCCCGTAAGGGGAGCAAGGTAAGAGGCGTGCACATTGTCAAGCCTCTTGTGAGGGCTTCCTTGCCGAGCCTTTCGTTTCAAGCCGATATCCTTCATCATACCCGTTGGAGGGAGCGACGCAAGAAGAGGGAGTGGCAGCCACGGTGGCAGAACCTCCGGCAATTCCGGTCTGCCCGAGAGGGAGGCCGGCCGCTCCCGCCGCTTGCGCAAACGTACGGAAGTGCACCTTGGCCAGAGCGCGGAGTCTTTCGGCACCTTGCCGGCGTACCAGTTCGCGAGCGGCTTCCAGGACAGGGGAAGAGGCCCCCTTGGGGAGCGTCATTCCGGCTTCCTTGCCGAGAAGGGCAAGCCGACGGAGAAACTCTCCTCGAGCCAGAAGCGAGGCGGCAGCCACGGCGATGTCGGATTCCGCTCGCGGCCTCTGGTCCACGGGAAGAGAAAGCCCTTGCTGCTCGAGCGCACGCTCGAGAACGGGAGCTTTGGCGAACTGGTCGACCAGGGCTCGCGGACACGAGGGAACCTTGCGCAGGAGCTCGGCAAGTGCGGTGGCATGAGCCCAGGCGAGCAGCCGGTTGAGGTTGCCGAAACGGCAGTAGAGTTCATTATACTTGGCGGGTCCAAGCACCACCAACGAGTAGAGGCCGCGGACCGCTTTACGGATCTCCTCGCTAAGACGAATGGCGCGCAGATCGCTCTTGACTTCCTTGCTATCCCGGACTCCGAGGCGGCGGAGGACGCGGCCGATTTCCGGATCGACGTAGGCCGCTGCGACGATCAGAGGCCCAAAAAAGTCTCCCTTTCCGCATTCGTCCGAGCCGGCGTGCGCAACGCACTCCTCCGGATGCAACCCTTCTTCGTAACCGATTCGCGCTTCCCGCAGGATCTCCGGCTCCAAAAACATTTCCACAAAATCCGCGGCACCGCTCCCTTGGACAAGGACTTTCCCGCTACGATAGGCGCGAACGATCACCGATGACCCTCGACCGTCGAAGAAGCCATGCTCGAGAGCTCTCATCTCAAATCCTTTTTCTCGCAGGCGTTCCCGAAGCTCCTCGATCTGCGCCGGGAGCAGGGAAAAGGAAAAAGTGGAGCGTGGGGAAGAGGGAGGGTCGAGAGGGAAGGATCCGCGATCGCCCGAAGAGGTGCCCGGAGAGAAAAAGTCCTTGGATCGGCAGAGCATACGGCTCAGAAGGAAGTGCACAGGGAAAGCCTAGCGGATCCCAATGAGGATCGAGAGGAAATTTCGTCAAGAGTTGGGACGGCGGCTGCTCGTCTGGTATCGCGCGCATGCGGCGGATCTCCCGTGGCGGCGATCGCCGAATCCCTATTCGGTTCTCGTATCCGAGCTCATGCTGCAGCAGACACGCGTTGCGGCGGTCGTTGCCTACTACAACCGCTGGATGGAGCGCTTTCCGGATTTAGCGGCCTTGGCGAAAGCTTCGGAAGCGGAGGTGCTCCGCTCCTGGGAAGGGCTCGGCTATTACGCCCGGGCACGAAACCTGCACCGGACTGCGCAGCTTCTGGTGGCGGAACAGGGAGGCCGGCTCCCTTCGCGGGCGGAAGATCTCGAGCGCCTTCCGGGAGTCGGTCGTTACACGGCGGGGGCCATCGCGAGCCTCGCTTTCGGGAAGCGATCGCCCGTTGTCGATGGGAATGTCCGTCGCGTCTTTCATCGTCTCTTTGCCTTGCCGGAGGAGACGCGGGCCGATCACCTCTGGGAGATTGCCGAAGCCCTCCTGCCCGTTCCCCGGGATTGCGCGGCCCACAATTCGGCCCTGATGGAGATCGGTCGTACCGTCTGCATGCCGCGGACGGCCGATTGTCCGCGCTGTCCGGTGTCAGACCTCTGCCGGAGCCGTGGTGGGCGGATCTCCTTGACGCGGAAACGCTCTCCGACGCGTTGCGAGGAGTCCGCCGCTCTGATCGTCCAGGGCGACCGAACTTGGCTGGAGCCTTCACTCCAGGGGCGATACCGCGGGTTTTGGCGGTTGCCGATGCTCGATACTGTCCGGATGACCAATCTGGGAGAAGCCTGCCGCCTTTCCTATTCCATTACCCGATACCGCGTCCACCTCGTCGTGTTCCGGGCCGAGTGGCGAGAAAAAGAGAGTAGGGAGGGAAGATGGGTTTCTCGGGAGGAGCTGTCAGAGCTGCCACTCCCTATCCCCCATCGAAGAGCCTTGGACAGGATGACGTCACGCCCCGCTTCGTCATCGGCCTTTCCAGCGCCGCACGCAAGGCAGGCAGAAGCGGTTGCTTTCCCAACGGTCCGGAAGTAGTCTCTCGGACACCTATGTTGCCTATACAGGACCTGCGCGTCCGCTCCGTCGAGCGGCTGGTCGCTCCGCGTCTCCTCAAGGAGAGTCTTCCCTTGAGCGCCGCGGCGAGCCAGACCGTCTACGAGAGCCGCGCCGCCATTCAGCGGATCTTGTCCGGAGAAGACAAGCGCTTTCTCGTGATCGTCGGTCCTTGCTCGATCCACGACCCGGTGGCGGCGTTGGATTACGCCCGTTGCCTTCGCGGCTTGCAGGACGAACTCAAGGGGGAGCTTTTCCTGGTGATGAGAGCCTATTTCGAAAAGCCGAGGACGATGATCGGTTGGAAGGGACTCATCAACGATCCTTTTCTCGACGGCTCATGCAACATCCAGGAAGGCTTGCGGCTGGCCAGGAAACTCCTTCTTCAGATCAATGAATTAGGGCTACCGACCGCAAGCGAGTTCCTCGATTCGATCACGCCCCAGTACATCGATGATCTGGTCAGTTGGGCGGCTATCGGGGCTCGGACCACCGAATCCCAGCTCCATCGGGAGATGGCGAGCGGGCTCTCGATGCCGGTCGGCTTCAAGAATGGAACCGACGGCTCGCTTCAGATCGCCGTCGACGCTCTGGGTGCCGCACTGCGACCGCACAGCTTTGTCGGGATCGACCAGGAAGGGTTCACCAGCGTGATCCGGACCTCCGGGAACCCTTGGGGACATCTGGTCTTGCGGGGCGGGCACAAGCGGAGCAACTATGACCCGGAGAGCATCCAGGAAGCTTGCATGCGGCTTCTCAAAGCGGAGTTGCCCGAGCGGCTCATTGTCGATTGCAGCCATGCGAACTCGGCAAAACGGCCGGCCGTGCAGGAAGCCGTGCTGGGGAACATCCTCGAGCAGCGGATGCGTGGAACCACGGCGATCCTTGGAGCGATGCTCGAAAGCTACCTTATCGAAGGGAGCCAGAAGATTCCCGAAGATCTCACGCAGCTTCGCTACGGGGTCTCCGTGACGGACCCCTGCATATCCTGGGAGATGACCGAAAAGCTGCTCCGCCGCAGCAGTCTGCGCATTCAGGAAGCGCTCTTGGTCGAGTCGTGAGCCGGCGAGAGCGGCGGTTCTTTTCTTTGGGAACTTCTCCTTCTTCTTCCAGATGACCCTGTTGTCGCGGCCTCTGGCTCTCCGACGGCTTCTCGCCTTTTGGGTCACTGGCTCCGTCTTCATTCTTTCCTACGTCGATGCGGTCCAGGCAACCGCCGGCTCTCCAACGAGAGATCGGGGGATCACCTCCGAAGGTTGGCAAAGGTTGGAGCGGGCGGCGCAGCGCGGAGATGCGGATGCGCAATATCGATTGGCTGCCGCTTATCTGGAGGGCCTGGGGGTGAAGCCGGACGCGAAAAGGGCCGTGGAATGGTACAGAAAGGCCGCACGGAATGGGTCGGCGCCCGCCCAGGCCGCCCTCGGACTGCTTTATACGGTGGGTCAAGGCGTGGAGCGCGATTTCCATCAGGCGTTTGACTGGAGCAGACAGGCGGCTGAACGAGGCGACCCTCTGGGTGCATGGAGCCTTGGCGTCCTTTATGCGCACGGACTTGGCGTGGAACAGAACGATGAACAGGCGGCCCGTTGGTATCGCAAAGCGGCGGAGGCGGGCCAGCCGGAGGCACAGCACAGCTTGGGACGCATGTATGCCAAGGGCAGGGGAACCGGAGTCGATCCGGCCGCGGCCGCTTCCTGGTATCGGAAGGCGGCCGAGCAGGGGTATGGTCCCTCCCAGTTCCGCCTCGGTGTCGCCTACGTCAAGGGCGATGGAGTGCCCCAGGATTATGGACAGGCAGCCTTCTGGCTCCGGAAGGCCGCAGAGGCGGGAGATCCCTTTGCACAGTCGGATCTTGCGGTGCTCTATGCCGAGGGGAAGGGCGTGCCGCGGGATCCAGCGCAAGCCGCTTCCTGGTGGCAAAAGGCGGCTGCGCAGGGAGAGCTCGAGGCGCAAGACAACTTAGGGGCTTCCTACGAAACCGGGCAGGGGGTGCCGCAGGATGCCAAGGTGTCGGCGGACTGGTATCGGAAGGCGGCCGACCATGGCTATCCTCCGGCGGCCCGGCACTTGGCGCATCTCTACGAGGAGGGGAAGGGAATCCCACGAGACCCTCAGGAAGCGGCGCACTGGTATCGGAAGGCGGCGGAGATGGGAGATGTGGCTTCGGAACGCGAGCTCGGGCGCCTCTACCGATCCGGAGAGGGGGTTAAGGCCAACCGGGAAGAGGCCGAGGCATGGCTCGAAAAAGCGGCCGGGCAGGGGGATCCGGAGGCCAGAGAAGAACTTTTGCTTTTGGAAAAGGCCGCCAAGCCTTCCCATCGCTGATCGCAAGGCGAATGTCGACGCCCCTCGGGGCAGCCGGCTTTCCCTTGACAGGCGGCGGGAACGGTGGCAGGGATGGGATTCCTAGCCGGGGTCTTAGCTCAGTTGGTAGAGCGCCTCAATGGCATTGAGGAGGTCAGGGGTTCGAATCCCCTAGGCTCCAGGCCATTCCCTTCGGGCGGACTTTCTCCGCGCTACCTGTCTGCGCCAAGAACAGCAAAGGCCCTTCGACAGGCAACCAGGGTCTCGTCGCGGAAACAGACCAGAAAGACCTTTTCCGGAAGCAAGTTGCCGGAGAGAAAGGCCGCGATCTCTCTTAGGGCGATGACGGCCGCCCGGTCGGCGGGGAAACGATAGGCCCCCGTGCTGATTGCGGGAAAGGCGACAGAGCGGGCGGGAAGAGCGGCTGCGAGGCCGAGGGCTTCGCGGTAGCAGCCCGCCAGGAGAGCATCCTCCCCTTGCTCGCCGCCCTGCCAAAAAGGCCCCACTACATGGATCACCCATTTGGCCGGAAGGCGATAGCCCTTGGTAACCTTGGCTTTGCCTACGGGACAGCCGCCGAGCGCGCGGCATTCTTCGAGGAGTTCGGGACCGGCGGCACGATGGAGTGCTCCATCGACTCCTCCTCCGCCCAGGAGGCTCACATTGGCCGCATTGACGACCGCGTCGACCGGAAGACGGGTAATGTCTCCAAAGAGGATCTCCACGCGTTCCAGCAGAGAAGCGATGTTCAGAAAAACTCCTGCAGAGCGTCACCCGTCCGAGGCATTCTCCGCAAGGCAGTCCAGGGAATCCTTCGGATTTCCTTCGGCGCGGAAGCTGTGGAGGTTGGGGGATTCGAACCCCCGACCTTCTCATTGCGAACGAGACGCTCTACCAACTGAGCTAAACCCCCAACGAACCTATCGTAAACTCTACAAAACAAATGAGAGCTTGGGAACCGCTATTTCGCGTCGGACGCCGTGGGCCGGCATCCGCCGGCTAAGACGTCTCAAGACGTCTCCTTAGGGCGGAGGAGCGGAAAGAAGATCACGTCGCGAATCGATTCGCTTCCGGTGAGAAGCATCACCAGTCGATCGATCCCCATGCCCAAGCCTCCGGCTGGGGGCATCCCGTGCTCGAGAGCCATGAGGAACTCCTCGTCGAGCTTCTGTCTCTCTTCTCCCGCCTGATGCTCGAGCCGCTCCCGCTGGACGATCGGATCGTTGAGCTCGCTATAGCCGGGAGCGATCTCTTGCCCGCCGATGATGAGTTCGAAGACGTCGACCACGGAGGCGTCCTCCCGGTTTTGCCGGGCGAGCGGCACCAGTTCCATGGGAAGATGCGTGACGAAAAGGGGGCCGGCGGTGCGGGCCTCGACAAGCTTCTCGAAAACGTGCCGGGTCACGTCGATCTCTTCGGCATTCGGCAGAAGCTCGACGCCCAATTCTTCGGCGAGCCTACGTCGCTCCTCGGGAGGGAGGGAGAACCAGTCCTTCCCGGTCGCTTCCCGCAGGCAATCGGCAAACCTCTTGCGTGGCCACGGAGGAGTCAGATCGATCGAGGGAAAGGGGCCGGCGGCCGCAGAAAGATGAAGTCCTCCGCAGATCTTCTCGGCGAGATGGCAGATGAGGGATTCGAGAAGCTCCGCCATCCGCGGAAAGTCTGCATACGCCCAGTAGGCCTCGAGCATCGTGAACTCCGGATTGTGCTTGCGGGAGAGGCCCTCGTTCCGAAAGTTTCGGTTGAGTTCGAAGATGCGCTCGAAGCCTCCCACCAGGAGCCGCTTGAGGTAGAGCTCCGGGGCGATCCGGAGGTAGAGCGGGATGCCCAGAGCCTCGTGGAAGGTGGAAAAGGGCGTGGCTGCCGCTCCGCCGGGAATCGGTTGCATCATCGGGGTTTCCACCTCGAGGAACCCGCGCTCCTCGAGGTAGCGGCGAATCTCGCGGACAATCCGGATCCGCTTGCGGAAGATCTCCTGGACTTCGGGATTGGCGATGAGATCGAGATAGCGCTGCCGGTAGCGAGCCTCCACGTCGTGGAGGCCATGCCACTGCGAGGGGAGCGGCCGAAGGGACTTGGAAAGAAGATCGAAATGGCGGACCCGCAAGGTCTTCTCACCGGTCTTCGTCTGAAAGCAGTCGCCTTCCAATCCGACGATGTCGCCTAAGTCGAGGAGCTTCAGATCGGCGAACCGGTCCCCCACCGATTGCAGGTTGGCGTAGATCTGCATCTTGCCGCTTGCGTCCTGGACGTGTGCGAAGAGGCTCTTGCCCATTTCCCGGATGGAGAGGAGCCGACCCGCGAGCCGGGCTTTTCGTCCGTCGGCGAAATCCCTCAGGATCTCGGCGATTGGTGTCGTGTCGGGGAAGGCGCCGCCGAACGGATCGATGCCGCGGCTGCGCCACGCGGCCAGCTTTTCTCGGCGAAGGCGGAGCAACTCGCTTGTTTCTTCGTTGTCGCTCATGAGCGGGCGGGAGAGGAAGTGGGGCCGCGATAGAGGCAGCGGACCCGCGGTGTTTCACAAATGGTGATCTGGGCAAGCCCCGGGAGCAGGGGGACGAGCCTCTCCCAAAACCAGTGAGCCATCGATTCGATGGTGGGATTTTCGAGGCCTGGAATCTCGTTGAGAAAGCGATGATCCAACTCTGTCAGCAAGGGTTCGACGGCCCGGGAGATTCGGGCATGATCGTAGAGAATGCCGGTTGCGGGATCGACCTCGCCCTCGATCGCCACACGCACCTCGAAACTGTGGCCGTGCAGTCGGCGGCACTTGTGGCCTTCCGGAAACCCGGGCAGTTGCTGGGCCGCCTCGAAGCGGAAATCCTTTTCAATCGTTACGCGCATAGAAGATAGACCAATTTCCACCTTATCGGCGGAAGCCGGCATGCGTGCAAGCCCAGGAAGCGGAAGAAAACTTTCTGCAGCTCATCGGCCCGCGCCTCGAATACGAACTTTGTGAGACGGGCGGTTCACCGAAAGATCCGAATCGCCACCGCTCTCCCCTTATTATAAATTGCCGACGCGAATGCAATTACAGCCTCTTGGGAAAACCGGATTGCTGGTCTCCCCGCTGGGCTTGGGCGCCGCCGAGATCGGCTTTACCGGAATGGATCAGCGTGCGGCCACCGAACTGCTCCACTTCGCCATCGATCACGGGATCAACGTGATCGACACTGCGGCGGGTTATGAAACCTCCGAGGAGCGGATCGGCAATGCTCTGGGTCCGCGGCGGCGACGGTGCGTGCTCATCTCGAAGTGCGGCTGGGTGGAAGAGGGGGAAACGAGCCCGGCGGACTGGACGGAGAAAAGCATCAGCGACTCGATCGACCGCTCGCTGCGGCGATTGCGAACCGATCATATCGATGTCATGCTTCTCCACTCCTGCGACCGTCCGGAACTCGAACGCGGCGAAGCTCTGGGCGCCTTGCGGAGCGCGCAGGAGGCGGGCAAGGTCCGGTTCATCGGCTACTCGGGAGATGGCGAAACCGCGGAATTTGCCTGCCGGCTGGCCGAAGTGTCGGTCATCGAGACAAGCATCAATCTCTGTGATCAGGAGAATATCGAAGCGGTTCTACCCGTGGCGCGGGAGGCCCGGATCGGCGTGCTGGCCAAGCGCGCGCTGGCCAACGGAGCCTGGCGGCCGTTGGTAAAGGTCCATCCCGCCTATCGCGAGTACGTACGGCCCTATGTCGATCGCTTCCAAGCAATGGGAATCAAACTCGCCGAATGGGGGGCGACGGAGATGGGCTGGGCCGAAGCGGCCCTCCGTTTTACGCTTGCGCAGCCTGGAGTTCATGTTGCCTTGGTCGGGAGCGCCTGTTTCGAGCACCTCTACGATAACATGGAGGCTGCCAGGCGGGGTCCCTTGCCCAAGGAAATCGTGAGCCGGCTGCGCCAGGCCTTTCGCCAGGCGGAAAGCCGGTCGGGAGAAAGATGGGGAGCGCTACGATGAGGAAGAAGGGAACCGGCCGGACCGAAGCGTCCCTTCCGAATCCGAACCGTCTTGTCGTCCGAGTGGTTCCCAACGCTCGGAAAACCGAAATCGCAGGATTCGCCGATGGAGTGGTGCGGGTGCGGCTGCAAGCGCCGGCATCCGAAGGGCGGGCGAACGAGGAACTCCTGCGGTTGTTTGCCAAGGTGTTCGGCACGCGGAGATCCCAGGTCGTGCTCGTGCGCGGGGACAAATCCCGGGAAAAAGCGCTTGAAATCCGGGGCTGGGAAGGAAAGGGAGAGCCGCTTGAGGCCTGCGTGGCGCGGTGGCTGGAGCAGGCTTCCCGTGTGGAGAGGCTACCCCAATGAATCGACCGAAGGGAAGGCGGTTCTGGGGCTTGGCTTGGTCCGCCTCGCTCGTGCTTCTTGGCTGGAGCGGGCTTCCTGCCACCGCTCGGGCGGAGGAAGGTCCGCTTGTGACCAATCCCCCCATCATCACCGTTTTCCCCGTGGAGGATGGCCCCGGCGGTGTCCATTTTCAGTACCCTGTGGCCATCAACGAGCTGATCGTCGTTCAGCCTAAAGATACGCTTCGGACCCTCTACGTGAAGCCCGAGCTCGAGGAGAAAGTGGAGGAAGCGCAGCAGAATAAAGAGCACAAAGAGGCGGCTTACTCGCGGAAGTCGACGCCCGATCCGCTGAGCGAAACCCCGGCGGAGCGAGCCTTGAGAAAGTTCACCCACACGGTCTGGCCTTCCAAGACGACGTTTCTTCAGGCGCTCGAGGTGTTGAACGGAGCCGATCTGCGGCTGATGTTTCAGAGAGCGGGCGAGGAGAAGATCTACGATGAGCCGGTGAGCCTGCCCTCCGGCCTTTTGCTGGCAGCCGTCGACGGACGGATCGCCATCCTTGCCGTTCAGTCGGGCGAAAAGGGGGAGCGCGGAGGCTTTCAGCCGGGGGATCGGATTATTACCATCGGCGGGCAGCCCTTCATGGGAACGCTCGACGAGTTCCTGGAAGTCTATCGCAGAGCCAATCTCGGCCGAAAATCCGGCGAAAGTCAGGCGCTCGGCTTCACGGTCTACCGTGCGGGAAGTACGGGGCCGGTCTCCGTTTCCCTTCCGCTCCCTCCCAGCCTGCAGCAGAGTCTCTTGGAGTTTTCACCCGAAATGGGACACGGGCATTCGGAATGAGTCCCCCAAGAAGGCGCACGAAGATGGTTTCCGATGGATTTTTAGAGAGGGAGGGGTAAAAAGGGCGCGGCAGTCGCGAGCGAATGGAGACGGAGGAACCCTGGTGATCAAGTTCTTTTTGGGTATTGCGTTGATTGGTAGTTTGGCGACGGCAGTCCTCGGTTTTTTGGTGGCCAATCAGCGGAACGGCTATCGTCGGGAGTTTGAGAAAACAGCCGCCCAGCTCAAGGCCGTGACCGAACAGGCGGAAGAGAGCAAGGTTCTGGCGGCGGAGACCCAGAAAAAGTGGGAGGAGACGCGCGCCAAGATGGCCGAGGCGACCGAAAAGCTGGCTCAAGCGGAGAACCAGGCGGGCAGCGGCGACAGCCGCATCGAGGAGGCGGAGAAGCGCGCCAAGGACGCCGAGCAACGGGCGCAGCAGGAAAAGGCGGAAATCGAAGAATTGGGAAGCAAGTTGGAATCGGAGAAGACGCAAAGCGAAGCGGCAACCGCCAAGGTGGAAAGCCTGCTCAAGGAGAAGCAGGCGTTGGAAGAAAATCTGGCCAAGCTGACTTCGGAACTTGGGCGGATGCGCGAACTCTCCCCGTCGACCGCTCGAGCGGTATCGATGAGGTCGGGAATTCGAGGCAAGGTCGTATCGGTCAACCGCAATTGGAATTTCGTCGTCTTGAATGTGGGCGAAAAGGACGGCTTGGTGGAAAATGGCCTGCTCAACGTCTATCGAGGCGGCCAGCCGGTTGGTAAGGTAAAAATCGTCTCCACCGAGGCGAATACGGCGGTGGCCGACGTGGAGGGTGGAGCCAATCCCGGAGGACTTCAGCCCGGCGATGATGTGTTGAACTGATCTTGGGATTGTGACAATTTTAATAAAGGGAAAGCGGGCTGGGCAGTTCGGGAAGCTGTGCCAGCGCGAAACAGGGATGGATCGTTTACCCTGGAGTGCAAGAAATTAGGGGAGATGATGACAAAAGCCAAGTTTGGACTCATTCTGATCACGGGTGCGCTCATGCTCGGAGCATGCGCTTCCTCTGATAAGCAGACGCCGGCACAAAAACAGGCGGCGAAACAGGCGAAACAGACCTCCGACCTCCCGTGGAATCGGCCTCCGTCCTGGCAGCAGGCGGGCGCAGCGGGTGCCTACATGGGTGGGATGGGGGGAACCACTCCCGGCGCTCCTTACTAGCCGCCATCTCTCGCAAATTTCGTAGCCGAGGCGCCGCAAATGGGCTTGGATGCGAGGCGCGGCGCCGGTTTTCCACCG
>NZ_CABFVA020000120.1 GCF_902143375.2 Methylacidimicrobium tartarophylax
GCCGCCGCACCGGCGGCCGAACGGCTCTTCCGAGAAACCAAAGCAGACGAGAGCCCGGAGGTCAAGAACTGCGGCCTGCCGATCGAGAGCGGGAACGGGGCTGGACCGTCAACCATCCGAGGGAGGCCCATTCGCGGAACCACTCTTCGTAGTGGCCTGGAGGCAGATCGGGGAACTTCTCGGCCGTCCGGTTGCAGGCTTGGAGCAGGGAAGATCCCTTGGAAAAGGAACGGAGGAGAAAGAAGGCCTCGCGCGGAAGGATCTTGTGGTAGACGGTTCGGCCCTGTCGATGGAGGACGATTCGGCGTCGCTCGGGAGAGATCGCGGATTCTCCGCTTCGTGTAGGACGGAGACGCCCCGCCGATGCGCCCTCGGCCGGGGCCGAAGGCAAGCGGGTCTCCGGCGTCCAGCGATCGACAGGATAGCGGAGGTCGAGAAGAACGAGGTGAGGCTGGAGGAAAAGACGGGTCTGGGGAGTCGTCCTCTCCTCCTTTTGGGGGAGCGGCTGTTCCGGAGCGTAAAAAGAGAGGATCTTCGCCCATTCAAACCGGGCGAGGTCGAGGAGGAGCTGGTGCGGGTAGGGAGCCGCCCGATCGGGTTCTTCCCGCAGGAAGCGGGGGAGCCGGGAGCCTAGCTCCCGAAGCATCGGCGAGGTAGGCGGGTAGCGAAGGAGATAGGCTTCGAGGAGCCCAAAAAACCGCTCGGACCCCAGGAGGGTTTCGAGACCCGGAAAGTCTTCGGAAAGGGCCTCCCGGAGACGGAGCCAGTATTGGCGATGGTAGATCTCGAGCCGATCGAAAGGGTTCAGCGTTGCGGAGGGCCGGATGAGCTCCGCCGCCAAGCCGGCCGTCCCCTCTCCCGGATCGCCCTTGGTCTTCCCCCCGTCTTTCGGGCCCGGCGGCCGGGTGATGCAGGAGTAGAAAAGGCGCTGGAGCGCGCGCAGGCCTTCGACGCTATCCGCCTTGGGCGAACCTGCCTCAGGGCTGGGTCGAAGCGATCTGGGCAAGGAAGCGATTCGCTTTTCGGGCTTCACGATGGACTTCTTCAAAAGGCGGAACCTGGTCATCCCACTCAAGGAGGGTGGGGGTGGCCCCAAGCTTGCCGACGGCGTAGCCGTAGAGTCGCCAGACAGGACCGGCGACCGGTTGATCGTGGGTGTCGAGGATGTGGGTGGCCAACCGGCTGTGGCCCCCGATGTGGATCTGGGAGACGCGATCGTGCGGAATCTGGTCGAGATAAGTGAAGGGGTCAAAGCCGTGGTTCTCGCTCACAATGTAGATGTTGTTGACATCCAGCAAGATCCCGCAATCCGCCCGTTCCGCGACTTCCGAAAGGAACTCCCATTCGGTCATGGTGGAGGCCGTCCACTCCGCGTAGCTGCTGATGTTTTCTACGGAGATCGGGACTTCGAGAAAATCCGCCGCCTGCCGGATCTTCGCGGCGGTATGCCGGGCGGCGGCCATCGTAAAGGGCATGGGAAGCAGGTCGTGGCTAAACCGACCGTCGGCGCTCCCCCAGCAGAGGTGGTCGGAGAGCCAGGGCGACCCCGTGCGGCGAACCAGCGCCTTGAGCTTCCGGAGGTGGCCACGGTCGAGCGGCTCGGCGGAGCCGAAGTAGAGGCCGACACCGTGAAGGACGACCCGGTACTGTTCGAGGACTCGGTCGAGAACTTCCCGCTGCCTGCCGCCATCGGCGAGGAAGTTTTCCGCCAGGAGTTCGAACCAGTCGACCACCGGCTGCTTGCTCAGGATCTCGTCGTAGTGGGGAACACGGAGCCCAACGCCGATACCGTATTCGGAGAACGCGTTAAATCGGTTGCGGGGCATAGGTGCGAGGGCGGGCTGATCCCCGCGAAAAAGGAAGGCAGGCGAGTTGCCCCGCCTGCCTTCGAGCAAACGAATTGCGAGAAACAGGCAAAAGGAGACCTTACTGCTGCTCGCCCGACTCTCCCTCTTTGCTCTTCTTTTTCTTCTTTTTCTTCTCTTTCTTTCCGCTGCACTGGTTGCAGCTTCCCTTTTCGGACGTCATCTTGGCATGGGGGCTTCCCGATTCTGCGGTGAGATCCGCTCCGCTGGCCCGAAGAGCCGATCCCGTCAATAGGCCGGCAAAGGCGGCGGCCGTCAGCAGAGCAACGCTACGATGCTTCATCTTGTTTTCCTCCTTGGGTGAGTGGGCGGCACAACGGCTCTCGGCCCTCGCTTGGGCCGTGGCCGATTGAACCTTTTACACCCGTTTACGTTCGAAGCGGATTGCTGGCAAGCTAATTTCCTGGCAATCCTTGCCGCGGAAGACGGCGGGAGAGCGAGGAGATGATTGCGTTGATTCAACGAGTGCGAGAGGCCCGTGTCTCGGTCGGCGGGCAGCCTGTCGCCGAGATCGGGATGGGGCTTCTGGGCCTTGTCGCCGTCGAGCGGGGAGACCGAGAGTCGACGGCGGGAAAGCTCCTCGAACGGATGCTCGGCTACCGGATTTTCCCGGACGAAGCCGGGCGGATGGGCCGTTCGCTCCGCGAGATCGGCGGAGGACTTCTCCTGGTTCCCCAGTTTACCTTGGCGGCCGATACGCGATCGGGAAGTCGCCCGAGCTTTTCCCCGGCCGCCGCGCCGGAGGTGGGGAAGGCGCTCTTCCTTTACCTGGTTCAAGCGGCTCGGGAACGACACGACACGGTTGCCAGCGGAGTTTTCGGCGCCGACATGGATGTTGCCCTGGTCAACGCGGGCCCGGTCACCTTTTGGCTTCGCACGGGCCCGGAACCGTCCGCTGCCGAGCGGCGCCCGGCCGACCCCGGCTGACCGACGAATCGGGTTGCTCTTCGTGACGGGCTTGCCGAAGATTGCGCTGTGAGCGTCCAGGTCTACGGGTGCAACCATGTCGCGATCGAGGTGAGCAACCGGGAAGAGGCGATCGCGTTCTATCAGGATGTCTTCGGGCTTCGGCTGCTCGATCAAGGGGAAGGCGACGCCTTCTTTGCGCTCGGCGAGCACCAGTTTCTCGCCCTCTTCGTGGTTCCGGAGATCCGGCCGGACCAGCGACGCCACTTCGGCATCATGGTCCGAGATGAAGAGCAGCTGGCGCAGATCCGGGAGAAGATCACCCGGAAGTATGGCCTCTCGCTCATTCCCGGCTTTCGTTGCGATTTTCGGGATCCGTGGGGGAACCAGATCCAAGTGGTCGATCTCCATGACGAGTCGCTCGTCTGGCTCTTACCCTATCGGGAGGTGCAGAAGGCCGGGATTACCTTTCGAGGCGAGGTGGAGCGTGTCGCACCTCAGGGCCGGGATGCGGAGGAAGATTCCCCCTCTGCGACGGCTCCGCCTGGGCTTCGGCCGGAGATCGCCCGCTTTGCCCTGACCGCCGACGTGGTCCTGCTCGGCGCCCGGGAAGGAGAGGTCGCCGCGCTCCTGATCCAGCGGAGGAATCCTCCCTACGCGGGCTCCTGGGCTCTTCCGGGAGGCTTCGTCGAGGCGGGGGAGGAGCCTTTGAGCGCGGCGGCCCGGGAACTCGCGGAGGAGACGGGAGTGGCGGGGTTGCTTCTTTGGGAAGTCGCAATCTTCGGGAAGCCCGGGCGCGATCCACGCGGACCCGTCGTCAGCGTCGCCCACGTAGCCTGGGTGGACCCGGCTCTGGTCGATGCCGCTGCCGGAAGCGATGCCGCGGCGGTACGCTGGTTCCCGGTGGTCGACCTTCCTGCGCTCGCCTTCGATCATCGCGAGATGATTCGGGCGGCCTGCCGGTTCCTTGAAGAGAAGTGGGCTTCCCCTCAATCCGGGGTCGTGTCGGGCGCGGATCGGGATCTGCTGCGCCGGCTGCTCGTTCGGTTGGCCGGCTAGTGTGATGCAGGCTGGAACCGCTCAAGCTCTTCCGCCGAAGGAGACATGGTCGTCTAGATCGAGGAGGTCGAACCAGCTGGCGATGTCTTCCCGGGCGGGGGCGAGCTTGGCGAGACTTTCGGCAAAGACCTGGTGCGATTCGGCGTCCCCGGGAGCGCGAGTCTCCATATAGGCAGACCAGCCGAGGATTTCCGACGGTTCTCGACGCCGAGGGGTGGTTTCGAGGATCCACGCCAGCATTTCGCTGTCGCTCTTCCCCTTGGCCAGCTCACCGAGGAGGGCGTCGGCGGAAAGGCCCGTGAAGGAAAACCAGCGCTGGTCGAGCGGGCAGTTGTACCGATACTCCCCGGCCTTTCCGGCCAAATGAGCGCGTCCTTTGTCGAGCAGACGCGGCAGGCAAACGAAACCTCCGAGACGGACCCTTGGGCTTCGCGGAGGCCGTTGCGTCAAGTCGAAGGAAAAGAGTGCCATGAGCTTCGGCGAAGATCGGAGTCTTTTCCTTATGCCGGAGCGTGCCCAATCGCAACAACCTTTTTAGCGGTTCGAAGGAGAAGGGCGATCCCGCGATTTCGATTCCCGGCTCGCCCGGGCTCGATCCCGGAAGATCGGTTCCTCCCCCCCGAAAGTCGTCCTGATGCCTTTGGCAAAAGTCTTGCTTCCGGCGATATTTCGATTCGACGAGCCTTGCAATCCTGTGATCTACTTTACAAAGGAGAACTTCTACCAGGTATTCCGATGAACGCTTCGTGCCAGGATTTCCCGCGCATTCCCGTATCTTGGCCCATGGGCCGAAGACCGGGTCGGCGGGAAGGGGCAGTCGCTGTTTCGATGCTGACGGTTCTTGGGGCAGGGCTCTGGCTGCTGCTTCCTTCCACCCGTGCAGGGATGCCGGACGAGGGGACCGTGGCTTTCCTTCGTCCGCCGATCGGGGAGGGCGGAGCCGTAGCGGAGGGGTCCGGAGTTCCTGACGCTGCCATCCAACTGGCGGAGTACTCGGAGAGTCCATTTCGGAAATCGGATGTCGAACGGGGCGGCACACCGGCCGCCGACCAACGCGAACTCCCCTACTTCGAGCAGGCGATTTCCCTGGAAAACGCCAAGGAGTGGAAAAGGCTGCACGATCTGTCCGTAAAATGGACCGGAGTCTATCCGGATGAGGGTGCGGCGTGGTTCTTCCTCGGGCTTGCCTACGAGAATCTTACCGAGTACGACAAGGCCATTCCCGCCTATCGGGCAGCCATCCAGAGAAGGCACGACTTTCCCAAGGCATGGTGCAATCTCGGAACCTGCTATGCGTTTCTTGGACGCTACTCGGATGCGGTCACTCCCTTCCAGACGGCGGTGCAGCAAAAGGATGACTTTGGCCGCGCCTGGTCGGACCTGGGCGGGACATATGTGGAACTCGGACGCTATTCTGATGCGGTCACTGCGCTAGAAAAGGCCACCCGGCTTCGCCCCGACTTTCCGGAAGCGTGGTGCAACCTCGGTACCGCCTATGCGGAATTGAAGCATTACGACAAGGCAATCTCGGCGACCAAGAAGGCGCTGCGCCTCAAGCCGGATTATGGAGAGGCTTGGTGCAATCTGGCCACCTTGTACAAGGCTACAGGCCGCAAGGACGAGATGGCCAAAGCGTGCGAAAAGGTTCGAGCGATCGATCCAAAGCTAGAGAAGGAACTCTCTAGCAAGCTCCAGACGCCTTGATTCCTTCTTTGGCCGGAAACGGGCAACAGGAAGAATCTCCACAAGGCGATGCGACCTGATTCCAGGCTCTGCGGGGAGAAAAGACTTTACGGTCCGCCGACTTCTTAACGCTTCTGCTTGGACGGTTTCCCTCTTCCGTAAACCTGCTCCTTCAAGCTCTGGATGCGAACCTTTCCTTTCGCAACCTCCGGCGTTCGCTCGACTTCTTCCGCGCCCATCACAGGCAGGATCGTCACCCGATAGCCTTTCGACGTCTTTTCCAACGTTGTCGTTCTCCTCGCTTGGACGGACGGGAGAGGCAAGAGAAGAGAGAGAGCAAGTAGCCCAACCTTCCCCAAGCGCACTTCTCTCATCGGTCTTGCTCCGCCATGGGTAAAGGAGGATACCTTTCCCCGCCGTTTAGGCGCAATTTGGGCGATTATGCACGTCCTCTCTCCGATACAACAACAAATTTGATGCTCAAAACAGACGATGCCATCCAGCATCGAAATCGGATCTTCTCCTCCGCTTCTTTGAGGGAGGAAACGAATCCAGGCAAGGCCCCGAGCTTTGCCGATCGGCATCAAGGAGTTGCTCCTTGGGCTTGACAGCTCTGTCAGGAGTTGGCTAAGATTTTATTAGCCAAAGAGTTCTTCTTTGGGCCGTATCTAAAACTAAACCAAGGAACAGGAGGTATCTATGGCTGATACGATTGCCGAACATCACGAGAAGGCCGCGATGCACCATGAGCATGCTGCCACCCATCATAAGAAGGCGGCGGAGCACCATCGCAAAGGAGAGCACGTCGAGTCAGGGCATCATGCGCATATCGCCCATGGGCACGCCGAACATGCCGAGGTCCATGCCAAAGAGGCAGCGAAGGAAGAGGCGACGGTGCACGACAAGGAGCCCTGAGCAGGCGCTCCGAAGATTCTGAAAACCCTTCCCGGATGGGCCGATACGGGTTTGCTCCGTGCCGCGCCCATCCGGGTCTCGCGTAGGTGGCATGCCTCCCGCTCCGGCACCGGTAGCCGGCCGAGTGCGATCTGGCGGTCGGTGAGGGCGCTCCGGGAAACGCCGCGGCTGCCTTTCCCGTGGTCGATCTAGCGGGAATGGCACGCTTTGACCCATTGGCTCGCTCTCGGCTACGCGAAAATTTCCTCGACAGAGGCGAGGGGATTGGCTTGTTATTACAGCGCAGGCTGCTTTGCCCCAGCTTGCGAACGCTCATGTCCAGCCTGTCCCCTCTGAATACCCTCCTTAGGATTCCCCCTTATGGCCCATTCCTCTAAAACTCTGTTCAAGCCGGTCTGCGGATTTGCCACCCTTCTCCTGGTGGGGAGCAGTCCGGTACTTCTCGGGCAGGAGCCGGAGGGGCCGGCGGTCGAGCAGAGAGCGATGCACGGCTATCACCACAGCTTTCATGACGTGGGAAAGTACGCGAAGCTCTTCGAGTCGAAAGAGCGAGACAAGTGGCAGCAGCCGGAGCGGGTCGTGGAAGCGCTCGACCTGAAGCCGGGTTCCTCCGTGGCCGATCTCGGTGCCGGGACCGGCTATTTCAGTCGGAGGTTTTCCCAAGCAGTCGGCCCGGAAGGAAAAGTCTACGCGATCGACGCCGAGCCGGCCATGGCCGACTACTTGAAAAAGGAAGTCCAGGAGAAGGACCTCAAGAACGTTACGGTCAAGCTGGTCAAGCCCGGCAATCCGGATCTTGCCCCCCAGTCCGTCGACCTGATCTTCATCTGCACGGTTCTCCACCATGTGGACAATCGGATCGACTATCTCCGGAAGCTCTCGGAGTGCCTCCGGCCGGGCGGAAGGATCGCCCTGATCGACTTCAAGCCCAATTCGCCCGTCGGCCCACCCCCAGCCCATCGGCTTTCGGAAGAGGAAGCCAAAGAGGAGTTCCAGAAGGCCGGCTACCGTCTCCTCAAAGCGCACGACTTTCTGCCCTACCAGTACTTTCTCGAGTTCGTCCCGGCGGCTTAACCCGCCCATCTCCCAAGCGGTCTCCTGCGGCTTGCGCCACGGAGCAATCTGCTTCGTTGGGACTCGCTTTCCTCTCCTCGCAGCTTGCCCTCATACAGCTCCGGAGGAAAACCTGCACCCCGCCTTGTATCCACGCCCATTCGCGGCACCTCGGGGACGAACTTTGTGAGACAGGCAGGCTAATCGCAACCTTCGGCCACGCGGTCGACCGAGACGCTCTCCCAGCAAATCCGATCGTCAAAACGTGCATGGCAAGGGGCGTCGACCGGCCGTCCTAGATCGAAACGGTTGGCCGCGATGAAAAGCGGCAGAGCTCCCAAAATGGCCTCGCAACGGGGAACGATCGGGCTTCCGCGCCGCTGAAAAGTGCGCTGGGAACAGGGAACCGGAGTCTTGTCTTCGCGCCAAGGGAGCGTAATTCATTCCTTAGGAGGGAAGAGTTATGAGAGCGATCGGAACGCTGGTCCCCCACGGGAGGTCCAGGAACTCTCCGGCGCGCAAAGGCGCCTGATCGAGAAAGCCATCGAAGAGGACGTGCTGCCGGTATACCGGTCGGAGACTCGAGGCGCTGTCCGGCATGCTCGGCGCGTGAGGGGGGAGGCCGAGGATAAGCATCGGGCCACCCGGCGACGAAGACTGTCAAGAAGTCTCCGGCAGGGTAGGCGAATGCTTCCCACCGCAGCCGTTCCATACGCCGCGCTCATGACCCAGCTGCGCGTGTTGAAGCTGGAGTTGTCGAAGGCCAACAAGAAGGCGTTGTTCCAGAAGCTTGCCTCCCTGAATCCTGGAGAAATCAGCAAGGCGTGCCTCGAGGTGGTTCCCGCCGTGGAAGTCGATGTGGGTCGCCTGGTCGGGGACGTGATGGATCGGACCGAACGATATCTGCGTTCTCGCAACAACTGGATCACCGCAGAGGAATCCATCTTAGGGGGCACTCCCGTTATTCGGGGGACTCGAATCACGGTCTACTCGCTGCTCGGCCGGGTCGAGCACGGAGAGACCATCGAGGAGATCCTGAAGGACAATCCCGATCTGCCGCGGAAAGCCGTGGAAGCAGCGGCGATCTTTGCCGGCGCGCATCCGCTGAGGGGACGACCAAGCGGACGTCCTTGGGTCCGCAGAGCGTGAAGCTGTTTCTGGAGGAATCCCTCTCTCCGGAACTGGCCAACCGGCTCAACCGTATTGGCCGGTACGACGCTGCCCATCCGCTTCACATTGGGCGACGTGGTCAGCCGGATCATAAGGTTCTGGAAAAGTGCATCGCCGAAGACCGTATCCTGGTCACGCAGAACGCGCGGGATTTTCGCCGGCTGGTCGGTAACGCCGAGCTTCATCCCGGACTCATCATCCTGCCTTCGGTCGATCGGGAAGGCACGTGGAGGTTGTTGGAATCCGCTTTAGAGTTCCTCGAGGCCAAGGGGAAACCGGAAGAGGCGATCGTGAATCACGTCCTTGAGGTCGAGAAGTCGGGCACCATGACGTTTATTCCGTTGCCGAAGTGAGGGCGGATTCCGCTCCGCGGCTCTTGGTTCCCCGAGCGCTCGGGCCAATGGAAATCGAACGCAAGAGGACGAAGGTGATTCTCAGCGTTTTGGCACGCTTTTGACAGCGCACGACATAGGGCAGGGGCCGTGACCAAGCGAGACAGCATCGAGTTCGGAGCATGGATGCCCGAGGCAATAACCTGGGCGGAGGCAGTCGCCACTGACACAGCGGCGACGGGACATGCCCTCTCGAATCCCGAGCGTTCGGTGGCGGGTAGGGTGGATGTCCGCTTTCCGGAACGGATCCGGCTCTGACTGGTCCATCAGTTACCATTCCCGGAGGAGCCTCAGCTTGCTCAAGCGGCTCGACAATTAGGACTGCTCGGTCCCGAGACGACCGGCTTGCCCCTGGGCTATTTGATCCTGATTCGTGAAGGCCGCTTGCCAACAGGCTCTTGTCGCACGAGTGCCGACATCTCTACCAGTACGAGCAGGCCGGAGGGATCGCCGGTTTCCTGCCGAGTATCTGCAATCGGTCGCCCGCGCGGGCGATCGTGACTCAGGCTTAGAACAAGACGTGCGGGCTCACGAATCGGAGGCGTAGCCGTAATTCTGACCGAGGTTTCTTCCCGGCTTTCGGGGTCACTGCACGCCTCGGCGCTGAATGGGAGGCCAAGGCGCTCTGGTGGCATCAAGGCGATCCGCTTGATTCAACGTATTGCTCCAAAGTTCGGGCCTCTTCCCGCTCTTCGCTCGCCCGCCCAAATGAACCATGTAGGTGAAACGAAAGGAATTCGTCTTTCTGATGAAAGCACTTACGATTCTACCTGGCGGTAGTTCGGTTACGCGGAAGATCGGTTTACTTTTACTGTTCATTACAGTATATGCGCACTACATCCGCCGCAGGGAGACGGGTTCCATGTCCAGGAGGAAATCCAGCACGTTGACGGTCTGCATCGCGCCGGCCTTGAAGGAGGCCCTGAGCGCGGCAGCCGCCGGCGAGCACCGCTCCATAGTCAATATGGTGGAAGTGCTGACCTGGGACTGGTGGGACCGCAACGGCATCGCGATCCCCGAGCAAGACGCGCTCTTCAACGAGGATCGTCAGCCGCCGTCGGCAGCGCCTGCGACCAATCGGGGAACGAAGCCGTGATCGAGTCGCGGAAGAAAACCGTAAGCAGAAAGAAAGCCGCTGCGCCGCGCGTGATGCGAGCGATCACCAAGGTGAAGAGAACAGCATGGCAGGCAGGACGCATCGGGCGCATTCCGGCCCGCTGTTCTTCCAACGCTGCCGTGAACCATCGGAGGTAGAACCTTGGCCAGACGCAAGAACAACACAGGCAATTCGGAGGCGACCTCCGCCACCGTCGGCTACGAAGCCCAACTCTGGCAGATGGCCGATGCCCTGCGTGGCAGCATGGATGCCGCAGAGTACAAGCACGTCGTCCTGGGCCTCATCTTCCTCAAGTACATCTCCGATGCATTCGAGGAGCAGCACCGCAAGCTCGAGGTCGAGCGCACGCACGGCGCCGATCCCGAGGATCCCGACGAGTACCGCGCCGAGAACATCTTCTGGGTGCCGCCGGAGGCGCGCTGGGCGCACCTCAAGGCTCAGGCCAGGCAATCCACTATTGGCCAGCTCGTGGACGACGCGATGTCCGGCATCGAGCGTGACAATTCGGCGCTCAAGGGCGTGCTGCTCATGAACTACGCCCGCCCCGCGCTCGACAAGACGCGGCTCGGCCAGCTCATCGACATGATCAGCAACATCAAGGTCGGCGACGAGGCGAGCCGTGCTAAGGACGTGCTCGGTCGCGTCTACGAGTACTTCCTCTCGCAGTTCGCCAGCGCCGAAGGCAAGAAGGGCGGCGAGTTCTACACGCCGCGTTGCGTGGTCAAGCTGCTGGTCGAGATGCTCGAGCCCTACCGCGGCCGCGTCTACGATCCCTGCTGCGGCTCCTCGGGCATGTTCGTGCAGTCGGTGGACTTCATCCGCGCGCACGCGAGCGGCAATGGCAACGGTGGTAAGGCAAAAGCAAACATCTCGATCTACGGACAGGAGAGTAACTATACCACCTGGCGGCTCGCCAAGATGAACCTTGCGATCCGCGGCATCGAGGGCCAGATCGCGCACGGCGACTCCTTCCACAACGACCGCTTCCCGGACCTCAAGGCCGACTTCATCCTCGCCAATCCGCCGTTCAATGTCTCCGACTGGGGAGGTGAGCTCCTGCGCGACGACAAGCGCTGGAAGTACGGCGTGCCGCCTTCCGGCAACGCCAACTTCGCCTGGGTACAGCACATCGTGCACCATTTGGCACCCGCAGGTATCGCCGGATTTGTGCTGTCCAACGGATCGATGTCGTCCAACCAGTCGGGCGAGGGCGAGATCAGGAAGGCACTGGTCGAGGAGGGCTTGGTGGACTGCATGGTCGCGCTGCCGAGCCAGCTCTTCTACTCGACGCCGATCCCGGCCTGCCTCTGGTTCCTGGCGCGCGACCGGAAGAATGGCAAATTCCGCGATCGCCGGGGCCACGTGCTCTTCATCGACGCGCGCAAGCTCGGCCGCATGGTGGACCGCACCCACCGTGAACTGACTGGCGAAGACATCGCCCGTATCGCGAACACCTACCACGCCTGGAGAGGCGAGAACGATGCGGGCG
This sequence comes from Methylacidimicrobium tartarophylax, assembly GCF_902143375.2. Classification (GTDB taxonomy): domain Bacteria; phylum Verrucomicrobiota; class Verrucomicrobiia; order Methylacidiphilales; family Methylacidiphilaceae; genus Methylacidimicrobium; species Methylacidimicrobium tartarophylax. Next base: position 11,650 of record NZ_CABFVA020000120.1, read on the forward strand.
AGTACGCCGACGTGCCCGGCTTCTGCAAGAGCGCCGCGCTCGATGAAGTGCGCAAGCACGGACACGTGATCACTCCCGGCCGCTACGTCGGCGCCGAGGCGCAGGAGAACGACGGCGAGCCGTTCGAGGAGAAGATGAATCGGCTCGTGGCGCAACTACGCCAGCAGCAGGCCGAGGCCGCAAGATTGGATGCAGCCATTGCCAAGAACCTGGAGGAACTGGGGTATGGCGAGTGAGTGGATTGAAACGAGTCTTGGACGATTGCTGTCCTTCGCAAACGGCCGCTCCAGTCCTGCTCTCGCCGAGGGGCTTCCGCACCCCGTTTACGGATCGAATGGCGTTATCGGCTACGCTAGCGAGGTGAACGCTCATGCGGGCTCGATCGTCATAGGTCGAGTTGGCAGCTATTGCGGTTCGCTGTATCTAAGCAAGCAGCGCTGCTGGGTCACTGACAATGCGATTCGCGCGGTCGCGCTCGACGACAACGATCCGAGGTTCCTTTTCTACTTGCTCGGCACACTCAACCTAAACAACTGGCGTGCCGGCTCTGGCCAGCCGTTGTTGAACCAAGACATCCTCAGCCATATTCCCGCAGCCGTTCCCAAGCCTCTGGAACAACGCGCCATCGCCCATATCCTCGGCACCCTCGACGACAAGATGGAGATGAACCGGCGGATGAGCGAGACGCTGGAGGCGATGGCGCGGGCGCTCTTCAAGTCGTGGTTCGTCGACTTCGAACCCGTCCGCGTCAAGATGGAGGGCCGATGGCGCCGCGGCGAGTCTCTGCCCGGCTTCCCCGACCACCTCTACGACCTCTTCCCCGACCGGCTAGTGGATTCAGAGGTCGGGGAGATTCCGGAGGGGTGGGAGGTGAGGCCTATCGGCGAGCTGGCGGATGTCGTTGGGGGGAGCACCCCAAAGACCGAGCGCCGCGAGTATTGGGAGGGCGGCACGCACCGCTGGGTCACGCCGAAGGACCTGTCTGCGCTTTCGGTGCCAGTGCTACTAGATACGGAACGAAAGATAACGGACGCCGGTCTCACCCAGATCAGCTCCGGTCTACTGCCGAAGGGCACGGTTCTTCTTTCGTCGCGTGCGCCTATAGGCTATCTCGCTATCGCCGAAGTGCCCGTATCAATCAACCAGGGTTTCATCGCGATGAAGCCACGCGACGGTATGTCGAACCAGTTCTTACTGCGTTGGGCTAGTGTGGCGCACGACGAGATCGTCAGCCACGCCAACGGCTCGACATTCCTGGAAATCAGCAAAGCCAATTTCCGGCCGATCCGGATCGTGGCTCCAAACAGGCTGGTCATGGAAACGTTCGATCGGCTGTCACAAGCGATGTTTCGCAGGGTCGTCGAGCATCAGCGCCAATCCCGCGCCCTCGCTGCCTTGCGTGACACGTTGCTGCCCAAGCTCATCTCCGGCGAGCTGCGGGTGAAGGATGCGGAGAAGTTTATCGCGGGGGTGACATGACGCGCATCACCCGCATATCCCGACTGCGCGGCGCTGGGGTTTTTCGGGATTTTGAATGGCCGGACACCTTGGCGGAATTCGGACGGTACAACCTCATCTATGGATGGAATGGAACCGGAAAGACCACGCTCAGCCGCGTGTTCCGCGCCCTCGAACTTCGCCAACCGTGGGCCATGGGAGAGGCCGTACTCCGGATGGACGGCGGCGATGTCCGAATCGGAGACCTCCCGCAGTCGACACTTGATATCCGGGTCTTCAACCGAGACTTCATCGACGAGAGCGTATTTCGTGCAGACGGAGGAGATCTTCTACCAATCTTTGTGGTCGGCAAGGAGAGCGTCGAGAAACAGAAAGAAGTAGTTCAGCGCAAGAGAGCACGCGAGACGAATGAGGAGGAACTCAGCAAAGCGCGCGAGAAAAAGCAGGAGGCAGAGAGGGCCTTTGACAGGTATTGCATTGGCCAGGCCAGGGTCATCAAGGACACGCTGCGAATCGCTGGGGGCGCGTACAACGACTATGATAAACGGGACTATAAGGAGAGGGCAGAGCAGATGGCGGCCGACAAGGACGCCGCTATGTACCGACTAAGCGACTCAGACCGCAACAAGCATTTGGCGCAGCACCGTGCGACTCAGAAGTCGACAGTGTTAGAGGTTGATTACCAACCTCCACACCTCCAAGACTTGACCGAGAAAGTTGGCACACTCCTAGGAACCACGGTCGCGTCGGCTGCCATCCAGCCATTGAAGGATGATCCCAACCTCGCGGAGTGGACCCGACAAGGGCTGGGGCTCCACAAGGAGCGCAAGTCGGACAAGTGCCTCTTTTGTGAGCAGTCGCTTCCGAAAGACCGTCTTGCCGAACTGGAGGCGCATTTCAACGCCGAGTATGGGCGGTTTCTGAAAACCATCGAGGAGCACATTCTGGCGTTGGAATCGGTTGTGAGCCAGGCGGCAGACGTGAAATTGCCCGATCGGGCCGAGCTGTACGATGGTTTGAGAGCTGAATTCGATAATGCGGAACAGGAGTTTCGGCAGGTGCTTGACACCGTACGAAAGTTCCTGGGGCAACTTATCGACGCATTGAAAGCTAAGCAAGTTCAACCTTTCCAAGCCTCAGTGTTTAGCGCACCAGTGCCGGCCGTCGGTGCTGCCGTCGTCCATCGTCTGAATGAGGTGATCCGCAAGCACAACCAGTTGTGCGCCAATTTCGACAGTGAAGTGAGAGCGTCGCGTGATCGCTTGGCTTGGGACATGGTCGCTGAGGGCCTGGACGAATTTGTTCAGATCCGGAATGAAGTTAACACAGCCACGGCCGCTATACCGCCAATCGAGAATGAAATCGCGCGACTAGATCAACAGATCGCACAGCTCGAACATGATATCAGTAAACACCAACGACCAGCAGAGGAACTCAATGAGGATTTGAAAAAGTATCTCGGTCACGGCGAACTGCAGCTGAGCATCAAGGAGACCGGCTACGCCGTCACGAGGAACGGCGTGCCGGCCTACATGCTGAGTGAAGGGGAGATGACAGCCATCGCGCTGCTTTACTTCCTCAAATCGCTGGAGGACCGAGGCTTTGACAAAGACAACGGCGTTGCAGTCCTTGACGATCCCGTGTCGAGCCTGGACGCAAACGCTCTCTATCTGGCGTTCGGTTTCATCCGGGAGCGCACCCGGGCTGTGGGGCAGCTATTCATCCTCACGCACAACTTCGCCTTTTTTCGGCAGGTGCGGAATTGGTTCGATTATCTCAACAAGCGCCGGAAAAGGGCAGATCTTCGCCAGCGCCCGGCTCAGTTCTATATGCTCGATCGAGTGTATGGGTCCAACCCAAGGTGCACGAGGCTCCAAACGCTGGATCCACTGCTCGTGCGGTACGAGTCCGAATATCACTACTTGTTCGCTTGTGTGCATCGCGCCGCCAATGCACCGGGCGAAACCGAGCTTGAGCGGAACTACGGTCTACCGAACGTTGCTCGGCGGCTGCTCGAAATGTTTCTGGCGTTCCGGCGCCCTCAGATCGCCGGAGGGCTTTGGGAGAAGCTCACAGACGTGAGCTTCGACGAGGTAAGGAGGGTCCGCATCTACCGCTTCGTCCAGACCCATTCCCACGGCGACACGGTCGGAGAACCCGGGCATGACCCGTCGTTGCTCGGCGAAGCGCGTGCAGTCTTGGGTGATCTCTTGGAGCTGATCAAGTCGGAGGATGCTCAGCATTTCACTGCAATGGTGGGTCTCGTCAGTAGCTCCCCAGCGGAGACGGATTCCGAGTGACTGCCTTCACCGAATCCACCGTCGAAGAAGCCTCCCTCGCGTGGCTGAAAGCCATCGGCTGGCGCATCGCTCATGGTCCCGAAATCGCGCCCGACACGTCGGCAGCCGAGCGGCGTAACTACGGCGAGGTGATGCTGGCGCAGCGTCTGCGCGATGCGCTCGCGCACCTCAACCCGGACCTTCCCGCCGAGGCGCTGGAGGACGCCTTCCGCAAGCTCACGCGGCCGGAGGGCGTGGAGCTGGTCCAGCGCAACCGTGCGCTGCACCGCCTACTGGTGGATGGCGTGACGGTCGAATACCGCACCAGCGAAGCTGCAATCCGCGGGGCGCAGGCGCGAGTGATCGACTTCGACGACCCCACCAACAATGACTGGCTTGCCATAAACCAGTTCACCGTGGTGGAGAACAGGCACGAGAGACGTCCGGACGTCGTGCTATTCGTCAACGGGCTACCACTCGCGGTGCTGGAGCTCAAGAACGCGGCGGACGAGGACGCGACCATCCGGACCGGCTTCCAGCAGCTCCAGACCTACCAGGCCGAGATCTCCTCGCTCTTCGCGACGAACGCAGTGCTGGTGGTCTCCGACGGCGTCGAGGCGCGTGTCGGCACGCTGAGTGCCGGCTACGAGTGGTTCAAGCCCTGGCGGACGATCTCGGGTGAGCAGCTCGCCGACTCGCACACGCCGCAGTTGCAGGTCGTGATCGAGGGCCTATTCGACAAGCGTCGCTTCCTTGATCTGGTATGCGATTTCATCGTCTTCGAAGAGGACGGCGGCGGGCGGCTCGTCAAGAAGATGGCGGGCTATCATCAGTTCCACGCCGTGCGCGTCGCAGTGGCCGAGACGCGGCGCGCGGCCGCGCTGGCGCGCGCGGATCGCGTCGCCGAGCCGGGCGCAGGCTACGAGGCCGGCCGCAAGTCCGGCGGCCAGCCGGGCGACCGGCGTATTGGTGTCGTGTGGCACACCCAGGGCTCGGGCAAGAGCCTAACAATGGCATTCTACGCCGGGCGCATCATCCGCGAGCCGACCATGGAGAATCCGACGATCGTCGTGCTCACCGACCGCAACGACCTCGACGACCAGCTCTTCGGCACCTTCTCGCGCTGCCAGGACCTTTTGCGTCAGGCCCCGGTGCAGGCGGAGAGCGGCGCGCACTTGCGACAACTGCTCTCGGTGCACGCGGGCGGCGTGGTGTTCACTACCATCCACAAGTTTTTTCCCGAGGAGAAGGGCGGCCGACACCCGACGCTCTCGGAGCGCCGTAACATCGTCGTGATCGCCGACGAGGCGCACCGCAGCCAGTACGACTTCATCGACGGGTTCGCGCGTCACATGCGGGACGCGCTGCCGCATGCCTCGTTCATCGGTTTCACCGGCACGCCGATCGAGCGGGCCGACGCGAACACGCGCGCGGTGTTCGGCGATTACATCAGCGTCTACGACATCCAGCGCGCGGTCGAGGACGGCGCCACGGTTCCCATCTACTACGAAAGCCGCCTGGCGAAGCTCGCGCTGGACGAAACCGAGCGGCCGAAGATCGACCCGAACTTTGAGGAGGCCACCGAGGGAGAGGAGGTGGAGCGCAAGGAGAAGCTCAAGACCAAGTGGGCACAGCTCGAGGCCATCGTCGGGACCGAGAAGCGCCTTGGACTCATTGCGCAGGACATCGTCAGACACTTCGAGGAACGTCTCGAAGCGCTGGACGGGAAGGCGATGATCGTTGGCATGAGCCGGCGCATCTGCGTGGAACTGTACCGCCAGCTGGTGAAGCTTCGGCCCGCATGGCACGACGAGGATGATGCCCGTGGCGCGATCAAAGTGGTGATGACGGGCTCGGCGTCGGACCCTCTGGACTGGCAGCCCCACATTCGCAACAAGCCGCGGCGCGAGGCTCTCGCGAATCGCTTCCGAGACCCTAACGACCCGTTTCGCATCGTGATCGTGCGCGACATGTGGCTGACCGGCTTCGACGCGCCGAGCCTGCAAACGATCTATCTGGACAAGCCGATGCGCGGCCACGGCCTGATGCAGGCGATTGCGCGCGTCAACCGGGTCTTTCGCGACAAGCGCGGAGGATTAGTCGTGGATTACTTAGGGCTTGCTCACGAGTTGAAGGCTGCGCTCGCGACCTACACGGAGAGCGGAGGGACGGGCCGCGCGGTGCTCAGCCAGGACGAGGCGGTCGTGGTCATGCGGGAGAAGTACGAGGTCTGCTGCAACCTCTTTCACGGTTTTGATTGGTCCAAGTGGAAAACCGGCACGGCGCAGGAGAGGCTGGCGCTGCTGCCGTGGGCGCAGGAGCACGTGCTCGCCCAGCAAAACGGTAAGGATCGTTTCATTCGTGCGGCGCGCGAGTTGTCGCAAGCCTTCGCACTCGCTGTCCCGCACGAGGAGACTCTCCGCATTCGTGACGACGTCTCGTTCTTCCAGGCCGTCCAGGCCGGCCTCGCGAAGGGAGTGCCCGGCGAGGCCCGGACCGAGGAGGAACTCGACCACGCGGTTCGCCAGATCATCTCCCGTGCCGTTGCGCCGGAGGGTATGCTGGACATCTTTGCCGCGGCGGGGCTTCAGAAACCGGACATGTCGATCCTCTCCGATAAGTTCCTCGACGAGGTGCGCGGCATGCCGCAGCGCAACCTCGCAATCGACCTGCTGCAAAAACTGCTCAAGGGGGAGATCAGCATCCGCCGCGGCAAGAACGTCGTCCAGGCCCGATCCTTCGCCGAGATGCTGGAGCAGACCATCCGCCGGTATCAGAACCGTGCGATCGAGGCGGCGCAGGTGATCGAGGAGCTGATCGAGCTCGCGAAGGAGATGCGGCAAGCGAACGCCCGAGGCGAGGAGCTGGGCCTGTCCGAAGACGAGCTGGCTTTCTACGACGCGCTTGAGACCAACGACAGCGCCGTCAAGGTGCTTGGGGACGAGACGTTGCGAACGATTGCCCGCGAACTCGTCGAGACGGTACGCAACAACGTGACGATCGACTGGACCCTGCGCGAGAACGTCCGTGCCCAACTGCGCGTGCTGGTCAAGCGCATCCTCCGCAAGCACGGCTACCCGCCCGACAAGCAGGAAAAGGCCACGCAGACGGTTCTAGAGCAGGCTGCGCAGCTCTCAGCAGAATGGGCGATGGCGTGAAGTGGGCACCTGCTGCGGCCTCGGCTGCGACTGGCGCGAGGCTTGGAAGACAGGATAGGCGGTAGGTGCTGGGGTTCGCATGATTCCCTTCTAGCAAATCGCCGTCCACTGCGGGTCGGGCGTGCGGTGCTGCGCGAGGGGATCGAAGTATTCCTGATGGATGGCATGATGAATAGCGCTCAGGTCCTTTTGCGCCTGGTCCAGATCCTCATGGAGGGGGGCCGGGCTGAGGTCGTCGAGACGCAGGGCGTCGAGCCGTTTGCGCGCCCGCCGCACCGTATCCAGGGGGCCGTCCGAGTTGGGGAGCAGGGCCAGGGCAACTTCCATTTCGCTCAGACAGTGTTTGACGGTGCGGGGAAATCGGTCGTTTTTGAGGAGAAAATCGACCACTTGGTTGCTGCACACCTGCGCCGAAATATGGTGGCGGTAGATCTCGAAGGCGCTCATGGCGCGCAGGACGCCGATCCAGAGACTTTCGCCCACGGCTTCGCGCAGGCTGTCATGCTGGGGGAGGATGACGGCGGTAGTGACATCGACGATGCGGGTGGTCATGTCGGCACGGTCCATGTTGCTCCCTAGTTTGACGAACTGATCGGCCGTATCCTGGCTCATACTGCCCAGCAGGAGCCCGGCCAGGGCGTGACGCTGGGCGATGAGTTCGTTCAGAAAGGCGTAACGATCATGGCGGTTGGCGGCGGCGCTGGCATGATCACGCCCGAAGAGAAAGAGGGCATGGATGCGCTCCCAGAACTCGGCGGGCAGCACGTCGCGGAAGGTGCGGCTGTTTTCCCGCGCCTGATGGATACAGGAGAGCACGGCGCCGGGGTTGCGCTCGTCGGCAATGAGGAAACGCATGATGCGGGTTTCTTCCGGGGGGCCGCAATGTTTCCGGTAGAGTTCGCCGACTCCTGCGACCTGCAGGAGGATCTCCCAGCCGAATCGGGCACCGGGCGGGAGGTCCAGCAGGAGCAGGGTGGTTGCATTGATGAGGCGCGCCATGTTCTCGGTCCTCTCCAGATAGCGGGCCATCCAGTAGAGGTTTTCTGCTACCCGAGAGAGCATGGGGTCTCCTCCCGATCGACGATCCAGGTGTCCTTGCTGCCGCCGCCCTGGGAGCTGTTGACCACCAGCGAGCCCGGCTGCATGGCTACCCGTGTGAGGCCGCCTGTGGTGACGTGCAGTTGATCCGACTGCAGGATGAAGGGCCGCAGGTCGAGGTGGCGGGGTTCCAGATGATCTCCCACCAGGGTGGGGGAGGTGGAGAGGGCGAGGGTGGGTTGGGCGATGTAGTTGCGTGGATCGGCACGGATGAGTTCGGCAAAGCGGGCCCGTTCCTCGGGGGTGGCTCGTGGCCCGATGAGGATGCCGTAGCCGCCGGATTCATTGGCGGGCTTAACCACCAGTTCCGCGAGGTGGGCGAGGACATAGTCGCGGTCCGCTGCGCGCATGCACAGGTAGGTGGGCACGTTGGGCAGGATCGGTGCTTCGCCCAGATAATAGCGGATGATCTCCGGCACGAAGGCATAGACTACCTTGTCATCGGCGACGCCGGCGCCGGGCGCGTTGGCAATGGCCACCGTACCCTTGCGCCAGGCGGTCATCAGGCCCGGTACGCCGAGCACCGATTTCGGGTTGCAGACTTCGGGGTCGAGGTATTCGTAGTCAATGCGCCGGTAGATGACATCCACCCGCTTGGGGCCGGCGATGGTCTTGAGGTAGACGATGTCATCCGGACCAACGAAGAGGTCCGGGCCTTCCGCCAGATAGGACCCCGTCTGCTGGGCGAGGTAGCTATGTTCAAAGTAGGCGGAGTTGTAAATGCCGGGGGTCAGCACCACCACTACGGGGCGCTCCCCGGTTCGGGGGGAGAGGGCGGACAAGGTATCGTAGAGGCGGCTGGGATAGTCATCCACGGGCAAGACCCTGCAGTTCTGGAAGAGTTCCGGAAAGAGGCGCTTCATGATTCGACGGTTTTCGAGCATGTAGGAGACCCCCGAGGGCACCCGCAGATTGTCCTCCAGGACATAGACGGTGCCATCCTGGTCGCGCACAAGGTCGCTTCCGCAAATGTGGGCCCAGACGTCAAAGGGCGGGTGGATGCCCACACAGACTGGACGGAAATGGTGCGACCCCTCCAGCACCTCGCACGGAAAGACGCCGTCGCGAATGATCCGCTGGGCGCTGTAGAGGTCGTCGATGAAGAGATTCAGGGCGCGCAGGCGCTGCTTCAGGCCCGCCTCGATCCGCTCCCATTCCCGTCGGGAAAGGATGCGCGGGATGATGTCCAAAGGCCAGGCGCGGTCGATGTTGCCCGCTTCCGTATAGACCGTGAAGGTGATGCCCATGGCCAGGATCGCGGCCTCGGCCTCCTGGCGGCGGGCGGCGAGGGCGCTTGGGTCGAGACGGAGCAAGTGAGCGAAGAGGGCCTTGGCCGCGAGCCGGGGCTGTTGCTGGGCATCGATGAGCTCGTCATAGGCCGATTGCTCTCCATAGCGCTCAGAAAGCAGGCTCATCCTCCTCCTGTGCGTAACGGGTGCCTATTCGCCACGCCTTGTGCGTTGATCGGCATGAGGGGATGACACTAGGCTGCGCCCCTGCCACACCACCGACCTGCGGGTCCGCACCCGGCGGTTCGAGAAGTTGAGGTCATGCGAGTCGAGGGAAACCAAGGGCGTCATGGTTGACCCGATCAAAGAGCTTCTCCAGAACAACGTCAATGAAGCAATCACGATGCCAAGGGAAGCGGTAGGCCTCGCCCGGCTCCCGCCTCGGCCTGATGCCCCGGCTTCGAGCAAATTCCGGATGCGGACGATGCCGCTACCGTGGCAACGCACCACCCAGGCGCAGATCCAATATCGCCGGGTAATCGGCATTGGTCTCTACGGGTGGCGCATCCATCGCACCGGAGTGGCTTCCCTCCGGAACGAAGCTCCCCGCTACGGGCCCCCTGGCCCACATCACCGGCGGTGGCGTGTAGGGTCCCGGGGTATGCCCGATCTGCTCGAAGCGGCTTTGGCGGCGCGCTTCGGCCTCCCAGGCGTTCACCGGATATTGCTCGGAATTGCGTCCGCCGGGATGCATGACATGCAGGGTGCAACCCCCGATGGAGCGGCCATTCCAGGTGTCGATGAGATCGAAGACCAGCGGGGAATGTACCGGAATGGTGGGGTGCAAGGCCGAAGGCGGCTGCCAGGCCCGATAGCGCACTCCTGCCACCTCCCGGTCGGGAGTGCCGGTCTTGCGCAGGGGGATGCGCCGACCATTGCAGGCCAGCACATGGCGTGTGTCGCTCATGCCGCTGAGCAGAACCTGCAGACGCTCCACCGAGGAGTCGACATAGCGGGCCGTGCCCTGACCCGTCACCTCCTCCCCCAGCACATGCCATGGCTCGATGGCCGCGCGCAGTTCGATGCCGATGTCCCCGAGCTGAACCTGCCCGTAAACAGGGAAACGGAACTCCAGAAAGGGTTCAAACCAGGCTAGGTCGAAAGGGAGGTCGTGGGCCTGGAGATCCAGCAGGATCTCACGCAGATCCTCCCAGAGATAATGCGGGAGCAGAAAGCGGTCATGCAACTCGGTGCCCCAGCGCATCAGGGCGTGGCGATAGGGATGTTCCCAGAAGCGAAGCAGCAGGGCTCGCACCAGGAGCTGCTGGACCAGACTCATGCGCGCATGGGGCGGCATCTCGAAAGCGCGCAGTTCCACGAGACCCTGGCGGCCGGCCGGGCCGCTGGGGGAGAAGAGCTTGTCGATGCAGATTTCCGCGCGGTGGGTGTTGCCGGTCACATCCACCAGCAGGTTGCGGAAGAGGCGATCCACCAGCCATGGCTGGTGCGCTTCGCCCGGCGGAATCTGGCTAAAGGCGATTTCCAGCTCGTAGAGGGCCTCGTGGCGGCCTTCGTCCACGCGCGGTGCCTGGCTGGTCGGGCCGACAAAGAGACCGCTGAAGAAGTAGGAGAGGGCGGGATGGTGTTGCCAGTAGGTGATGAGGCTCTGCAGCAGGTCGGGACGGCGCAGGAAGGGGCTGTCTGCGGGAGTGTTGCCGCTTAGGGTGATATGGTTGCCGCCGCCGGTGCCCGTATGGCGACCGTCCAGCATGAACTTCTCGGCCCCGAGACGGGACTGCCGCGCGGCCTCGTAAAGGCCCTCGGTATGGGCCACCAACTCCTCCCAGGACTGGGAGGGATGGATATTGACCTCGATGACTCCGGGATCCGGGGTGACCTGGAGTTTTTCCAGGCGCGTGTCGCGGGGCGGCGGGTAGCCCTCCAGCACCACCGGCAGGCCCAGGTGCGCTGCCGTGGCCTCGATGGCGGCGATGAGGTCCAGGGCATGTTCCAGGCGTTCCAGCGGTGGCAGAAAGACGTAGAGACCGCCGCCACGGGGCTCGATGGCCAAGGCGGTGTGAGGGATCTGGCGAGGGGCAACGTCGGCATCCGCAGGGGCCTGCGTCTTTTCGGCAGCAGCGGGCGAGGGCACGGGGCGGTTGTAGCGCGCCGCCACCTCGCCCTGGATATCGGCCAGCGGCATGTGCGTCGCAAAGGGGTCCACCTCCGGACGTATTTCCCGGTCTTCCTCGGCGACCCAGGGTAGGGCATCGAGGGGTAGACGCAGGCCCAGGGGCGAATCGCCGGGAATGAGGATGAGTCGGCCGCGGCGAAAGGTCCATGCCGTCGAGCGCCAGGTTTCCCGTGTTTCATCCCAGGCCAGGGGCAGAACGAAGCCGACGGGCTGGTTCAAGCCGCGGGAGAGTTTTTCGGCGAGGGAACGGCGTTCTCGGGCATCGTCCAGCCGCAGCTGCGCCAGATCGAGGTTGACGGGTAGCTCCGCCTCCTGTTGCAGATAATGGAGCGCATCTTCATAGGCCGGCAGAACAAACTGCTCTGCCACACCAAGATAACGGGCGAGGGTGCCGGCAAAGCGCTGCGCGTCCGACAGCGTCCGACCCGAGTCGCTGCCCGCGATCGCGAGGAGACCGGCATCCCTCCACACGGGTACCCGGTCCTTGCGCCAGTAGAGTCCCAGGGCCCAGCGTGGGAGGGGTTCGCCGGGGTACCACTTGCCTTCGCCGCTATGCAGGAGAGAACCGGGGGCAAATTCCTGCTGCAGCTTGCGCACCAGAATTTCCGCCCGTTCCCGCTTTTGCTCGCCGAGGGCAGCATTGTTCCATTCCGGGGTATCCCGGGCATCCACCGCAACAAAGGTGGGCTCGCCGCCCATGGTCAGGCGGACATCCCCGGCAGCGAGGCGCGCCTCCACCCACTGGCCGAGGTCCATGATGGCCGCCCACTGGCGGTCGCTGTAAGGCTTGGTGACGCGTGGAGTTTCCCGGATGCGGGTCACGGTATTGTGAAAGGTGAACGTCACCTCGCAGGGATCGGTAGCCCCGACGATGGGCGCGGCCGTGCTCGGTTGCGGGGTGCAGGCCAACGGGATGTGTCCTTCGCCGGCAAAGAGCCCCGAAGTGGGATCCAGCCCGATCCAGCCTGCGCCCGGCAGATAGACTTCGGCCCAGGCGTGGAGGTCGGTAAAATCCTGTGCGGGACCTGCCGGGCCTTCCAGGGGCTTCTCATCGGCTGCGAGTTGAACCAGATAGCCGGAGACAAAGCGGGCCGCCAGGCCCAGGTGGCGGAGGATCTGGACCAGTAGCCATCCGGTATCGCGGCAGGAGCCCAGATGGGAGGCCAGGGTCTCCTCGCAGCTCTGTACGCCAGGCTCCATGCGCACGCTATAGTCAATGGTCTTCTGCAACCGTCGATTGAGGGCCACGAGAAAGAGCACGGTGTTTCGCTCTTGCCGCTCGATGCCATGGAGGAAGGTTTGCAGCAAGGGCCCGGCCGTTTCGCATTCCAGGTACGGCGCCAGTTCCTTGGCAAGGGCCGCCGGGTAACGGAAGGGCCAGCGTTCGGCGCTCTCTTCGACAAAGAAATCAAAGGGATCAAGAACCGTCAGATCGGCAATGACCTCCACATCCACGAGCAGCGACCGGGCGCGTTCCTGGAACACCAAGCGCGCCAGATGATTGGCGAACGGATCTTGTTGCCAATTAAGAAAATGTTGCTCCGGAGCGACCTTGAGACTGTAGGCGAGGATGGGGGTGCGGCAATGGGGCGCCGGGCGGAGGCGCAGGATATGAGGATAAATCGTTACGAGACGATCGAAGTGATATTCGGTCCGATGGCGAATGGCAACGTGAATACCCATGGGAATCCCTCCTGGTGTTCATGCACCTAAGTTAACGGGAAGGATAAAGGGGGCATATCTTCCCTTCATCCCTCTGGCCTTCCCAAGGAAAGGGCGGCAGGCGGTTCAATGCCTGCCAGAGTCCTTCGTTCCAGCGTTTACCCATGGAACGCGGAAAGGGATCCTCCTCGCTCAAGGATAGCCGCTGTCCTTTCTCGAGGGTGCCGGTGCGGTAGAGGAACGTCGCTTCAAGGCCGCTGCCGCCGATCTCAAGCGCTGCCTGATTGCGTTCTATTTGGGCGTCGACCAGCCCGATATCATCCGGCGCCTCCCGCATGGATTGCACGCTGAGGAGGTTGGGATCGGCGCCCAACTCCCCATCGTTGCGCAGGCGCATGATCACGCCCTGGGTGGTGGCCGGATTCCCTGACGAGAGGAGACAGAGCATGTAGTTTCCCGACCAAAGGAAGCTATGCATTTTAGAGTAGGCGCTCACATTATCGGTGCCCGCATGGGTGCACGAGTCCAAACAGAGAATCAAACCACAGTTCACAGGAATGGCGAGGCAATAAGTCATGATGAACTGCTCCCTAAAAGTCCGACCAGTGATGAAGCGAAGAAAGAAGCCGCTCGAATGAGCGACAGGACAAGCAAACGGACGCGCCAAGGGCACAGCGTGGAGTTCAAGGTCAAATGGTCGTTGTGGCATTGCGTGAGAACAGGACGCTCAACCAATGGAGCACGAGGTTTGGGGGGCGTACCGGATGACGGAGGCACTGCGGCGCGAAGAAGGAACCGTGAAACCCATGCCGGTGCGGCGTTTGTTGCGGCAAATAGGGTCGCTGGCAGTCGATCCGAAGCCGCGATTGAGTCTGCCCGCATTCGGTCAAAGCACCTTTCCGTATTTGCGGCGCGGGCTGTCGGTCAAGAGACCGCATCAGGTTCGGACGATTGACAGAACGAATGGGTCACTGCGTGGCAGCTTTACGTCCTTGGTAGCGCTGCTCGAATCGTTCAGCTGCTACGTGCTGGCCTGGAAACCGGAGCCGAGCCCGATCGTCCATGGAGCAAAACTGCCTTGGGCACACCGATCCGCTTCCCCAGCCTGCCAGTCTTACCAGCGTTCTCCTGCGGCTGGAGACAGGCGGTTGACCTCCATCCGTCATGCCTTCCGGCCTAATGTGGAACCGAAGAGGGAGAGCGAGCATGGAAATGCGGCAAAAGAAGGCGCGTCCCCTGATCCGCTAGGGAGATGCGGCTTGCGCAGGAAGGGCGCGGTCTACTCGATCCGAAGGCGGGGCGATATCATTCGGCGACGAATGCGGCGGGACAGCGCGGGACCATTGGATCGCTGCGTAGTAAACGACGCCTGTATAGCGTATGCGGTATTCTGGAAGGTCTCCCGAGGTTGTCGTATCTCTACCCATCTCAAGCTGATCGGGGTCCAGCAACATCAGGGCATTCGCGCCGACTTTCTTGGCGAGAGCCACGGCCCTCGTTCTCGGCGAGATGAACGTACCCTTGCGGGCAAAAATCAATCCGACGATCACGTAAGGCTTGGCGGGGGGAGTGGTGTAGATCGCCATCCCTTTTACCTCGCTGTGGGTACCGGAACCTACGTTACCCACCGTGGGGTGTTCGAGAGGTTGCCAGATTACTGCTAGAGCGGCTGCTCTCGGCGGTCCTACCGCAACCACGACACAGGCAATCGAGAGGGCAAGGGCGGCTCGTTTTATTAAGCCCATCAATCCGGCTCGCCTCAATCGCCCGATGAGGATCGGGCCATGAATCGGGGCAAGTTCTCTTTTCGACATTCGGAATTCCGGAGGAAGGCCTTTCTCTTTTTTGGGTGCTTCCGGCAACTGCCGGCAACAAACGGGTTCGATGAATCCTTCCTCTTGGTGGGTTCGAAAGGATTGGCACCTCCACAGGTTGCCTTGCTCGAACCTAAATCGAGCAGGTCCGGCAGTCCACGCCAAATTCCTTCAACCCCTTCCAGCGATTGCGAAAACCAAGCTTCATCCTAGGATCCGCCAGAGCGCGGACACGTTGGACACAAGCGGGAGCCCGAAAGCAGAAAGAGCGAGGAGAAGGCGAAGGAGTGGAAGAGTAGCGTGCCGGGCGTTGCGACTGCTCACCGCAGATTGCCTATTTTTAGCGCCGACTTGCGTGGGAAGGTATCATTGGGAGATGACAGGTCCTCTTGCGGTGCTGAGCTCGCTCCTTTTCCTCGGCGTTCTCGCGCCTGGCCTGGGTGCCGCAGAACCGCCCCATCCCGAGGCCTCCTCTTCCGAAAAGACGTCGCTTGCTGCAGATCGCGAGGCCATCCTGGCAATGGCGGGAGAGTGGAGGGTGGTCTACCGGTTCGAGGAGATCCTGTCCTGGAAGCCCGGCTATCTCCTCCGTCCTCCGTACAAGATCCGGGGATTCGAAGCGGTGGTCCTCCTCGAAGATAAGGGCGGGCACATCGCTCTCCAGCACCTGCTGGTAGGCGCCAAGGGAGAGGTAACCAAGCATTGGCGGCAGGATTGGGACTACCAGAGGAGTGTATTCTGGGAATATGCGGGCCAGGGGAGATGGCGCTCCCGCGATTTGGACCCCAAGGAGGTCGAAGGGAGCTGGACCCAGACGGTCTGGAATGTGGATGACGCGCCCCGGTATGCGGGCTACGGACGGTGGCGCCATGAACGAGGGGTTTCGGAATGGGTCTCTCATCCCTTACGGCGTCCGCTTCCCCGGCGGGAGATCACCCGAAGAAAAGATTACGGTCTCCTGCGGTCGGTCATGCATCAGATCGTCTTCGGAGACGGGTGGATCCTGGAAGAGGAGAACGACAAGGTGCGCCGGGGAGAACGCGAGGAATCGGTGTTAGCGCGGGAGATCGGGGTCATTGCCTACGACAAGGGAAGTGGCGCCGACTTTCCCGCCGCAGGTCGCTACCTCCAAAAGACCGGTCCCTTTTGGAAGGTTGTCCGTTCCGCTTGGAATCGGATTCTCGAGCAGAATCGGGAGATCGGCTACAAGGGAAAGCAGGATGCCAAGGAACTCGCGGAAAGTCTCTTCGAGGCCGCGGAGAAGTTCGATCCGGCAAAGGAGAGCGAAGAGCAGGCGTGGAAAGAAATCCTCGGGCTCATCGGGGAGCACTGTTTCTTCCTGCCCAAGGAGACGTCAGAATCGGGCCGCTAAGCGGCCGGAAAGGATCCGTTCCCGCGGATTGACCGTCGAGGAGTTTTATACTCCGGCCGGCGGTATGACCACGACGAAGCCGCTCCGGCTGCTTCCGGTCGGAACAAGGGTTGCCGGGCGGGGTTTTACTCCTTGGCCACTGTGCGGCAGGCCGCTACTCGCGGCCATGCGGCGTTTAGGCGGTGGACGCGCTTCTCAAGCTTCTCCCGTGCTCTTTCGCCCGCGTTGCTGCTCGGTGCAGAGACACCGCGGCAGGATCGCCGGCTTTCTTCCCTGCATCCGTTCCCAGGAATTCGGGTGGCACGTCCTCTCGTCTCTTCCTGCGTGGACACGCCTGCCGTCGATTTCCTATGATCGGGATGGACGTGGCAACCCAGGACCGGCACATAGCGTTACGGGCAATCCGGGCCGGACAGGCCCGCACACCCGTTTTTACCCAGGGAGGGAATCATGAGGCAAAACCCATTGCCGACAGGTCTTTTTCATTGGCGCTCGGCTTACGGCGTGCCCGAAACGGTGCGGCGGTTGAAAGGTGCCCTCGCGGTCCGGGGTCTTACCATCTTCGCCCATTTCGATCATAGTCGCGCGGCGCAAGAGGTCGGATTCCAGATGCCGCCCACGGAAGTCCTCGTTTTCGGCAACCCGAAAGGCGGCACGCCGCTGATGCTCGCAGCCCCCACGCTGGCCATCGACCTGCCCAGCAAGATTCTGATCCGCGAGGGGGAGGGCGGGGCCGCCGAGGTTTTTTTCAATACCATGGCGTACCTGAAGGAACGCCACGGCTTGATCGATATGGATCAAGAGGTGGTTGCCTTCGATCAAAAGGTAATCGAAATCATTCGGTCATCCCTAGGTTGACCCACGGCACAATGGGCCCATAGCGGGGGAAGTTGTTCCCGCCGCTATCTCCTCTTCCGCAGGTTTCTGACCATTTTGTGGATAGATCCATGACTTTTGCGCAGTCTACCGGGCGATGGATGGGCTCAATGGTTGCTGGAGCGGGACCAAGAAGAAGCTTTACCGGGAGGCCCAACCAGACGGAGCGAGCTTGGTGACTCTCAGACGCCGGCTGGGGATCCGGGAGGCAGTCTTCGTCTTCGACGGCGGGATGAAGAGCCGGTGGAACCTGGAGATGCTCACCGGGATGGAACTGGAGCGCCCGGCCGATCCGGCTGCCAAGCTCGACTGGGTCCGCCCCCCTTGCGCTTTGCCTTGGCGATCTGGCGCAGCTCTTCGCCTTGGGCGGTGCGGCTATGCCGCCGCTCTCGATCGCGGATCGCACGCCACTTCCGTCCTGCAATGCCGTAGCGAACCCATTGGCGCTCGATCTTCATCACCCCGGGTCCGATCCGTTATGCTAGCGCCGATACCCATCCTTCCGGTGACCAATGCGGATAACGAGAATGCGTAAAGCGCCGTCTTCGATGCTCGCGATGATGCGATAGTCGCCTACGCGGTATTTCCAGAACTCGCCCAGCCTAGCGCCTTTGAGGGCTTCGCCCAGGCTGCGCGGGTCGTCGATCTGGGCCAGCCGCCCATGCAGGAAAGCGAGGATGCGACGCGCGCTTGTCCGATCGATCTTGTCCAGCTCGCGCTCAGCGGCTGGATCCAGTTCAACCTTCCATGCCATAGCGCCGCATCACTTCTTCGATGGGCACGGTTTGTGTCTTGCCCGCACGAATGTCGATCAGCCGCTGCTCCGCGAGATACAAATCTTCGAGATCATCCAAATGCTCGAGAATGGCTTCGCGGGCGTAGAAAGTCTTGGTGCGCCCAGTAGCTCTCGCGAGCGCCGCCAGGCGCTTTTCCACTTCGGCAGGCAGTCGGATGGCAAGCATGTCTGGTTTCCTGCGTATCGCTATACAAGTATAGCTAGCCTTCACTTGGATGCAAATGGTGCATGCAAATAAGAGG
Source organism: Methylacidimicrobium tartarophylax (assembly GCF_902143375.2). Lineage (GTDB taxonomy): Bacteria > Verrucomicrobiota > Verrucomicrobiia > Methylacidiphilales > Methylacidiphilaceae > Methylacidimicrobium > Methylacidimicrobium tartarophylax. Next base: position 29,828 of record NZ_CABFVA020000120.1, read on the forward strand.
CCGTCTGCTGTGGAACACGGTCTATTTAGAGCAGGCTACGTGTCAGGTCCTGGATGATTACGTACTGTTTTTTGGAAGAGCTGCGGATGGGATTGTTGTCATGTTTTTAGGGCCTGAAGTGGGGTTTGGTGATTGAGCGATTTTTGAGGGA
>NZ_CABFVA020000121.1 GCF_902143375.2 Methylacidimicrobium tartarophylax
GGCCGTCCGCCAGTTGGGGCCGGAGGAGTTCGCCCGCCGCGCCACCGCGCTCAACCGACTGACCGACCTGGCGGGACCTTTCGGCGATCCACCGCGCTCCATCTACGATCCGCTGCCGGTTTTGCTGACCGCCGGCGAGTTTTCGGAGCTCGAGGTGGCGATCCGACAGCGAGCCCGACTGCTCGGCCTGGTGCTGGAAGATCTCTACGGGCCCCAGAGCCTGCTCCGCCTGGGCCGGATCCCCCCCGCGCTCGTGCTCGGCCAGAGCCATTTTTTGCGCGGCCTCCACACTTCAGCCCCTTTGGCGGCCCCCCGTCTCGCGCTCTACGCCGCCGACCTGGTCCGCACCCCCGACGGTCCCTTCCGGCTGCTCCGGGATCATGCGGGAGCGATTTCCGGTCTCGGCCATGCGCTCAGCCTTCGCCGCTTGACTGCGGCCACCCTTCCGGAGCTCTTTCCCGCTGGCGGCTTGCGCTCGTTGCGCCCGGCCCGCGAGATGCTGCTCGATCATCTCTACCGGGGAGCGGGGGGAAGGCTCGTGGCCGTGCTTTCCGCCAGCACCGCTTCCTGCCCGAGCCCGGGAGCGATCGACGAGGCCCTGCTCGCCCGCTCCCTCGGCCTGCTGCGGATCGAACCGAACGACCTCGCCACGCGCAAGGGCTCCCTGCACATGAAGACGCTCAGCGGGCTGCTCCCGATCGCGACCTTGATCCGCGGGATCTCCGGGATCGACCTCGATCCGCTTGAGCAGGGCGGCCGGCCGGCACTGGGTGTTCCGGGTGCCTTCGGCGCCCTGCGCGCCGGGGTCCTTACCATCTGGAATGCCCCCGGGACGTCCCTGGTAGAGGCGGCGGAGCTCCTTCCCTTCCTCGACCGGCTCTGCGAGCCCTTGCTGGGCGAGAGCCCGCTGCTCTTGCGCGCCACCGAGGAGGATCGTGCGCTGGCTTCCCGGGCGCCCTTCGCGGACGGCCAGCTCATCGCCTCGGCCCCGATCGGCTTTCGGCTCTTCGCTTGGAATGACGGCGAGCAGTGGCGGATATTGCCCGGCGGGCTCGGCGTGCCGCTCGAGGCTTCCCGGCCGGAGGCTCCGTCACTCGGTTTCAAGGATATCTGGGTGCTCGAATCGGAGGAGGATTCCCACACCGTCGGACCTCCCCCGGTGGAACCTCCTGACCTCGGTCCCTTCCTCGCCGCCGCTCACCTCCCCTCGCGGCTGGCCGACAACCTCTTCTGGCTCGGCCGTTCGGTCGAGCGGTTGGAGGCCGCCTGCCGCCTGCTGATGCTCGCCCTGCCGCGCCTCGAATCGGGCACCTCGCTACCACGCGACATCGCCGAGCGCACCCTCCTCATCCATTGCCTCGCCCGGGCCAGGCTCGTCTCCACTGACATCGCCGGCGGCACCGCCTCAGGCCGGCTGCTGCGGGAGACCATCGCGCGCGGCCGGCTGATCGGCGGGCTGGTGAAGAAGGTAGGCGGGCTCGTCAACGCCTCCTCTGAGCGGCTTTCGCCCTCGATGCTGGCGACCGTCCGCTTCGCCCTTCGCCAGGCGGCCGACAGCCTCCCCAACGAGGAGACGGCACTCCCCATGCTGCTCAGCTTTGCCGCCACCTTTGCGGGCATCGCGGCGGAGAACATGTCCCGCGACGGCGGCTGGCTCTTTCTGGAAATGGGCCGTCGGCTCGAGCGTGGCGAGTCGATGGCGGAGAGCCTCGCCATCCTGCTCGACGCGCCGCCCGATCGGCTCGAGCCGGGCATGGCGCTGAGCATCGAGCTGGCCGATTCCGTCCTAAGCTACGATCTGCGCCATGCGGGCATCCTCTCCCCCGGCCCCGTGCTCTCGATGGTCCTGTCCGATCTCTTCAACCCGCGATCGCTCGCCTTCCAATGTGCAGCGCTGCGCGCCTGTCTCGAGCGGCTGGGTGCCGACGATGACGCGGAGACCGCCCATCGGCTGCAGCACGAGGTCACCAACCTGGTTGGCGTCGCCTCGAATCTAGGCAAGCCCCTCCAGGAGGCTGCCGCCAAGCTCCGCCTCCTTTCCGACCGGATGCACCGACGCTTCGTCGCCCTGCTCCCCGAAGCGCACTCCCTTGAGGAAAACGAAGTCCGCAACCCCGCGCCATGACCCTCTACCGGCTCCACCACACCACGGTCTACGACTATACCGGGGCGGCGGTCGTCCTAGGCACCCATTTCCTCCACCTCCTGCCGCGCGAACGCCCCGGCCAGACCGTCCTTGCAGCCCGGCTCGACATCTCCCCGATTCCCGACAGCCGCCGGGACGAGGTCGACCATTTCGGGAATTTGACCACCACGGTCTCGATTACCGGAGCGCACCGGGAATTCCGGGTGGCGATGAGTGCCACGGTCGAAGTCGGCCAGTCGGCCCTTCCGACCGCCACCCCGGCCTGGGAGGAGATCGCCGCCCGCAGCATCGACGATGTCGATCTGGTCGAGTTCTGCTTGCCCAGCGCGCTGGCCGCACCGGACGGGGAGATCGCGGCCTATGCCGCCGCCAGCTTTCCGGCGGGCCGACCGATCCTGGAAGCGCTGCTCGACCTGGGCGGGCGCCTCCACGCCGACATGACCTACGAGCCCGGTGCGACCGGCAGCTCCACCACCGCCTCCCAGGCGTTCGCCGGCCGCCGGGGCGTCTGCCAGGATTACGCCCACCTCATGGTTGCCTGCTTCCGCGCGGTCAGGCTTCCGGCGCGCTACGTCTCCGGCTACCTGCGCACCCAGCCGCCGCCGGGGCAGGAGAAGCTCCGAGGGGCGGACCAGTCCCACGCGTGGATTTCCGCGTGGGCCGGACCGGAGGCGGGCTGGATCGACTTCGACCCGACCAACCGCCTACTGGTCCGGGACGAGCATGTCACCCTCGCCTGGGGGCGCGACTTCCACGACGTCTCTCCTTTGCGGGGCGTCATCGTGGGAGGCGGACGCCACACGGTCAGGGTCCACGTTGACCTCGACCCCCTGCTGCCCCCGCTCTGATCGGACGAGGACATTCCTTTCCAAAGCCGTCCCGCCGTGCGGATTTTCTCGCGGTTGAAGACATGTCAAACTGAACTGCTCCCTAAACATCCGACCAGTGGCTAAGCTGAGAAGGAAGCCACTGGAATGAGAGACAAGGCATTCAAACGGACGCGCCATAGGCTTGCTTGCTCGGCGGCGGATGGAATGGAGCGTCGGGGCATGCTCAGCCGTCTGTTCTCGGATATTGGCAGAGGCTTTCGCGGCTGATGTCGAACTCGCGGGCTAGCTGTGCCTTCTTCTCGCCTGCGGCCATCTTGGTGCTGCTGCGCCGGGGATAATCACCCCTGAACGCCCGACACCGCCTTCGCGGGGAACGTTTGAGAGATTATGCGAGCGAGCAGGTCGCTGATTAGGTCTTCCCCATGGGCACAGCCAAAGATCCCGCTGTGCGACGGGGCATCCTTCAAAGGCTTATGGCGGAAATCGACCTCTCTTCCATCGGGACATTCGCTCCGAACCGCTCTTTTTGCCTCCCCCACGTTGAGAACGGCGATCTGCGCTTTGGCTCCGACCTTAAGTCTTCGCTCAAGAATAGGACGCAGGCGCGCGATCTGGCTCTCTCTGCTCTCCTGGTTAAGGAATTCAAGCCAGTCGACGGACAGATACTCCTCCCCCGGCCTGAGTTGGAATGCGACTCCGCTAACCTTCCCATCGATTCTAATGGAGCCTCCGCGACAGTATCGCGCAACGTGGTCCCGATCAGGAATCGAATCATCTTCCATCTGGATCCTGAATCCACTCGTTCACTCGATACGGCTCCGCCAATCGCATCACCGACTCGAGAGCGCAACTCGTAGACGCTCGCACCGTCTTGCGTGGATTTGCGGGATCGGGCGCGATAAGGACGAACTGCGCATCCTCCAGTCCAATAAATCGAACGGCAAAAAACCGGCTCGAAACATCACCCCATTCTGCCCGGATTTGTCCCGTCGGCGTTAAAACGATCTCCGGGCAGTTGAGATGGCGTTTGGCGGTTTCCTCAAGGAAGAGGAGAAAGCCAAGCAGGGAATCGATATCGATCGGCGTCTGGTCCGGTGCTTCTTCTTCCGCGATCTCCTCCAGCCCGTCGAGTCGATGCGCCAAAGTCCATGCGTGAGTGATTGTTTCTTGGCGATTCCTCAAGATCGAGATAGCTTCCCGAACGGCTTTTGGACGCACCTCGACCGTAAGCGAGTCGCTGGAATCAAAGCACGGCTCCGGAGTGGCCGAAGCGTGCTGCTCCACAAGCAACTTCTCCACGCATTCCCAAGAAAAAGTATCCGACTCAACCCCGCTCCGTCGGGAGCAGCTCGGCTCGAGTGTCCAGGTAAAACTTCCAGCTCGTTTCAAACTGGCCGATAATCTCGTCGACTCGATCCCTGGCGGGATAGGCCTTGATGTTGGAATGGAAGTTACAAGAGATCGCGATTCCATTGACCTTCTCTCCTCCCTCTTTCGTAAGCTCGCCGTCATCGAGTTGAAGATTCATTCTAGCCCCGTCAAGCGAATAGCAGAAACGCACCCCGGCTCCACAAAGCTGCTTCTTTTCCTCAAGCCACGCACCTTCCTTGATGAACCGGCGCCTTAGGAAGCCAACCCCGTCCGATAGTTCCACAAACGTGCGGAAATTGATTCCCACTGCACTATATCGCGCATGCGGGAAAACCCCCACAAGGCCTTTGGCAATTTGTGCTACAGCGCTGTGCGCCGGATCGCCCGCAGGGAGACGGTCGGAAACTTGAAGTCGATCGGGCAACGCCAGGATCGACACTCCGCTACGGAAAGAAACGGATGAGGCGGTCGGCGCACTCATGGGCGATGGCAGGGCAATCTCCCACTCGTTCGGGATCACCTGCTGCTTCTTGAGAAAATCTCCGTTGATGATTCCTGGACTCAAGCCGGCACTAGCTACAAGGACAATGGCGCATTCGACCTCTCGCAATCCCTGCAGATCCCGTGGGTTATCGTTCATTCGCCGACCCACTTAGTGACGATTGCCCCAGGAAGCCCGCTGCCAAAGCGCATTCGGCCCTCCGTGCGGTCCGGTTGGCGCATCCATTCCTGCACCAACCAGCCAGCATGAAATGGCGTCTCCAGGCGCGCATGGAGCGGAACTCCGGAAATGCGCATAACATTGTTTCTGGGGCCATAAGAATTGTTCCCAATCTGGCGAGCCACCCTGTCCTTCTCCTCGACCAACTCGCCAGGCAGCCCGTCCGGGTACACATATACGGTCGCGCGCATACCACTGAACTTACTCTTCTCCCTTGGAAAGTAGCAACTGCGGATGCCACGGTACACTCAGGCTCACTCTGCCTGGCCCCTTCCCTCTGTACGCGGCTCTCCCGCGCTCCGCGCACGACGAGCGAGTTCGATTTCTTTCGTAATTTCGGCGTCCCGCAAGTGGATCCTTTCGATCGGCCTGCTCCGCCTGCTGACTGCGGCGGCGATGCTCTTCCCGGTTCCTGACGCCCGCATTTCCGATCGTGTCGTGCTCTCAGACCCCGCAGGAGTCTCCAGCGCTCATCGCCTCTTGTGAGCCCTAACCGCTGTGATGAGGGATAGTCGTTTCCCTTAAGCTTCTTGCGCTTTCCCATGGCTAGAAATCTGCCTTACTTGCGCTTTCGCGCCGTCCGCAAGTAGGATCTGTTTGTAATGCGTCCTTACGGTGGGAACGAATGACCTCCATCGCCAAAGTGACCCGCAAAGGTCAGACCACCGTCCCCCAAGAAAGCCGCTCGGCCCTCCATCTGGTCCTAGGCGACCTCATTGCGGGCTCGGCCGACGCAGCGCAGGTCCGGGCGGCTCACGTGCCGCTTCTCCCCATAGGCACGTGACCCAAGCGGAGGCTGGATGGACCCGACAGGACGCCCGCTGCTCAACCAGGTTAATCTAATCGTCCGGGACATGGATGCCTCGATCGCCTTCTATCGACGGCTAGGACTCGATGTTCAGCCGGCGTCCTCGCCCGATTGGGCACCTCACCATGCGACGGCCCTCCTGCCGGGCGGACTACGACTCGAGATCGACACCATCGCCAGCGCGCGCCAGTGGAATCCCCGCGGGCGGCACGGCCCCGGCGGGGGAAACGTCCTCTTCTTCGGCGTCCCATCCCGAAGGTCCGTCGACGATCTCTTTGCTTCGATGACCCGCGCAGGCTATCGGGCGCAGAAGGAGCCGGAAGATGGCTTCTGGGGAGCCCGCTACGCGATCCTCGAGGATCCGGACGGCAACCCGATCGGCATCATGAGCCCGGTCGATCCGGCCCTTCGAAAGCCGCCCCCTCCCGCGCCCGGTTCCGCCAACGGGATGCCGCAGACCGGACCTTCTCCGGTCTCTTAGCCTGTATGTTAAACTGCGAAGAGGGCCAAAAAACCAAGTCCCAAGGAAACAGACCGGTCCCTTTCGCAAGCCGCAGGAGAAAGCTTGCGAGAAATGGCGGCGAGGACCAGCCACGGGACGTACACCAGCCGAGGCGAGCTCCGTGAGACCCGAAGACATCGACTTCCATGCGAACGCCCTCCAAGAAGCGGCGCTCTTGGCCCAAGAGAATGTTCGCCAAGGTAAGGGAGGCCCCTTCGGTGCGGTGATCGCCCGAGAGCGGAAGGTGATTGCCCGGGGAGTCAATCGAGTCACTGCCCAACTCGACCCAACCGCCCACGCGGAGATCGAAGCCATCCGAGCGGCAGCGCTTCTCCTGGGAACCTTCGATTTGGGAGGCTGCGTTCTCTACACGAGCTCTTACCCATGTCCGATGTGCCTGGGAGCAATCTACTGGGCGCGGCTCGACGAAGTCTTCTTCGGTTCTTCTACCGAAGAAACGGCCCAGGCCGGCTTCCGCGATGCGCTTCTCTACCGGGAATTTCAGTTGCCACCGCAAGAACGGCGATTGCGTCTTGTTGCAATCGACTCTCCGGAGTGCCGCGAAGCATTCGCCCTCTGGTCGAACTCGCCAAACAAGGTCTGGTATTAGGAGCGCCTGCGCCTGGCGCCTCACTCCTCGCAGCAGGAGCCGATCCGCGAAAGCGCCCGCGATACGGCAGGGGAGCATCCCTTGACGGCGCCGCGAGCCAAGGCGAGTTTCTGGACAAGGTGGTGGATGCCGCAGTCGCCCGTGGGACGCTCCCGCCGTCGCAGGAAGAAAACCTCCTTACTCCGGACTCGCCATGACGGCCTCCTCCTTCGAAAATCCGCCTCCCTCCCCTGCGCTGCTGGAAGCCTACCTCCGAGCGATGGCGCCGTTTTGGCATCCGCTCTGTCCCGTTGCCGCCCTTGGCAGAGAACCGATGCCGATCGAGCTTTTGGGAAAGCGATTGGCGATCGTCTGCCTCGATGGCCGAATTGCCGTCTTCTCCGATCTCTGCCCCCATTTGGGAGCGGCACTCTCGCTGGGAAGCGTCGTGAAGGGCCGGCATCTCCGTTGTCCCTACCATGGATGGAGCTTCGATGGCATGGGTCGGTGCGTCGACATTCCCGCCCGCAAGGGTCTCTCCATCCCGGCAGCCACTCGAGCGGAAACCTTCCCCTCGACGGAGGCTCATGGATTGATCTGGGCATGCCTGGCGCCACCGGCCCGATCTCCGATTCCGGACTTCCCGGAGCTCTCGGATCCCCAGTTCCACCTTGGACCGTGGAAGGAGGGGTCGACGTGGCGCGCCAGCGCTCCCCGCGTCATCCTCAGCCAGCTCGACGATACCCATTTTTGCTGGGTTCATCCAGGGACCATCGGGAGTGCAACTCATCCCGAAACTCCGGATCACAAGGTCTCTCGGACGGCGTCTACGGTGGTGTCCCGGTTTACGGTTTGGCAGCGTGCAGAGGCTCCTTCCGTTGGCCTGGGAAGCGCGACGGCGGAGAAGGACCCTTTACCGGTCTCCTACGTGATCGAGGCGGGGACGAGCAGCGTGCACATCCGCAAGCAGCGAAAGGAAGCTGCGTTTGCCGTTTTCCAGGCGGTATCCCCCGTGAGGCATGATCGCTGCCGAGTCTTTTGGCGAATCGCCCGAACTTACGACAAGAAAACGGAATCCGACCCCGTCCATGATCGAGTCCAGGACGCGATCCTCGAAGAGGACCGGAAAGTCGTCGAAAGCCAGCGTCCTTGGCTTCTCCCCCCGATTTCCGCGGGAAGAATTCGTTACCTGGGGCCCTGCGATCTGCCGCTGGTGGAATACCACCGTTGGATGGAGGAGCTCGGCGTGCCGCAACTGTGAGGGGAGAACCTTCGTCGGCGGCTTACTGGGAACGGACGCTTCGCAAAACACTCCACAAAGAAAAACTTGCCTCCCTGGAAGCCGGAGGCTGAAAAGGCGCTCGGCCGCCGATCGCTTAGCCGGCCCTTCTCCCCATCTCCCGGCCTTTGAGATGGGAATTGCGGGCAACCTGGAACACTTCCCCTTGACAGGAATGTCCACTCCTATATTTTGAATTGAAATCATTTGAATTTCAAGTGTTATGCCGACGCGATACAAAGGCTCCCAAGCCGAGGTCCGGGCGCTCAACTGCTACATCAAGCTGACTCGCGCCTCGGAGACGCTTGCCGCCGAGTTGCGCGTTCCGCTCGCCCGCGAGGGGTTGACGACCGGGCAGCTCGGGGTGCTCGAGGCGCTCCTCCACCTCGGGCCGATGAACGAGCGGGAGCTCTGCCGCAAGCTCTTGCGGAGCGGCGGCAATATCACGGTCGTCGTCGATAACCTGGAGCGACGCGGCCTGGTGCAGCGTGCAAGGAATCTCAAAGATCGCCGCTCCGTGATCGTTGCGCTGACTCCCGAAGGGCTCCGCTTCATCCGCGGGGTCTTTCCAAGTCATGCGGCCAGGATCACCGCCGCCTTGGACGTCCTGAACCCTGAGGAGCAGAGGGAGCTGGGGCGGCTCTGCCGCAAGCTCGGGCGGGGCAAGGCGGAGCAAGGAAGCGCCCTAGGCGAGCCCGTATCGACTCTCCAGAATCCATAACCCGAAAAAAGGAACATCCGCTATGGCAACTAAAGTACTGGTCGTCTTTTACAGCATGTATGGGCATGTCTATACCCTCGCCGAAGCGATCGCCGCGGGAGCCCGCGAGATTCCCGAAGTGGAGATCACCTTCCGGCAGGTCGCGGAGCTCGTGCCCGAGGAAGTTCTAGAAAAAAGCGGGGCCAAGGCGGCCCGGGAGGCTTTCGCCCATGTCCCGCTCGCCCGGGTGGAAGAATTGGCCGAGGCGGACGCGATCCTCTTCGGGACGCCTACCCGCTTCGGCAACATGGCGGCGCAGATGCGTAATTTTCTCGACCAGACCGGCGGCCTCTGGGCCAAGGGAGCGCTGGTCGGAAAGGTGGGAAGCGTCTTCACGAGCACGGCAAGCCAGCACGGCGGACAGGAAACCACGATCACGAGCTTCCACATCACCCTGCTCCACCACGGAATGGTAATCGTCGGGGTGCCCTACACGGCCCCGGGCCTAACCACCATGGCGGAGATCACCGGGGGAACGCCTTACGGCGCCTCCACGCTGACGGGCGTGGACGGCTCCCGGCAGCCTTCGGACAATGAGAAGGAGATCGCTCGCTTCCAGGGCCGCCACGTGGCGGAGATCGCCAAGCGTCTCCAACGCTAAAGCCGAACAGGCCGTTGGGAGAAACCATGTTTACGGTAAGAAGGAGCGAAGAACGGGGGAGAACCGAACTCGATTGGCTCGAGAGCCGGCATACGTTCTCCTTCGACCAGTACTACGACCCGGCGGCGATGGGCTTTTCGGTTCTGCGGGTCCTCAATGACGACCGGATCGCCGCCGGAGCGGGCTTCCCTACCCATCCCCATCGCGACATGGAGATCGTCACCTGGGTCCTGTCGGGAGCCCTGGAACATCGCGACAGCCTTGGCAACGGCTCGATCATCCGGCCCGGAGAGGCCCAGCGCATGACCTCCGGTCGCGGGGTCACCCATAGCGAGTTCAATCCCTCGCCGGAGGAAGCCCTGCATCTCCTTCAAATCTGGCTTCTTCCTGCGCGCCGGGGGCTCGAGCCCGGCTATGAGCAGCGGAACTTCCCGGAAGCGGAACGCCAGGGACGGCTGCGGCTGATCGTTTCGCCCGACGGCGCGGATGGCTCGATCACGATCCATCAGGACGCGCGGATCTATGCCGGCCTGCTCGACATGGGCTCTTCCTGGGAAGCGGAGATCGGGCCGGCGCGGCATGTCTGGCTTCAGGTGGCGCGAGGGGCCGCACGAGCCAACGGGCATCGGCTCGACGAGGGCGACGGCGCGGCGCTGGTCGAGGAAGGGAGGATCTCGATCGAAGGCATCGCCCCTGCGGAACTGCTTCTCTTCGATTTACCCTAGACCGCCTGTCTCGCAAAGTTCGTACGCGAGGCGCGGCGAGAAGAGAGAGTTCCCCCGCTAAATCGCTGGGTCTCGTGGAAAGTCGTTGAGCCGGCGTTGCCTCGTTCTCCAGTCGGGCAGAAAGCGATCGAGCAGCGCCCGAAACCGATGGTCGTGAAGGCGGACGAGAAGATGCGCCAACTCATGCACCACCACATACTCGAAGCAGTCGGACGGCTTCTTGGCGAGCTCGCTATTCAGCCGGATGTGGCGATGGCGGATATTGCAGCTGCCCCAGCGCGTCTTCATCCTTTGAACGAACAATCCGTTGACCTGGACCCCCAGACGCGGTTCCCACTCTGCGATCAGAATGGAGGCGGCTCGTCGGACCAGGCCGCGATACCAGAGAGCCAAGAGATCACCCTTTTGTTCTCTGGTCGTTCCCGGGAGCACCCGGAGCAAGATTTCGTTCGGGAGCAGCTCCACTGCTCTGGCGCCCGTTCCCTCGACGACCCGGAGCGGGTACCGGGTTCCCCACACGAAATGGCTCTCGCCGTCGCAATACGAGAAGGGGGGAAGCCGCTCCCGGCCCAGCAGGCTTTGCCGCTTCGTGCGGATCCAGTCGAGATGCGAAGCGGCGAAGGCGCAAGCAGCCTCGATCGGCATCCGGTACGGGACCGAAAGGCGGACCCTTCCATCCGGCGGATAGACCCTCAGGTGCATGTTCTTGATCTTTTTGCGTAGAAGCTCGATCTCCACCTCCCCGAACCGGAGTGGGGCCGGCGGACCGAAAGAGGATGCCCCTGCCTTCACCGGGAGTCTCCCCCTCTCCGGCGATGGCAAGCCGCGTATACGGCGCTTTCAAAGTCGACATAACCCCCGAACGAGATCGGATCGCCGAAGGGGAGCAGTTGCGTGGCCCAGTAGCCGCCGAGCCCGTTCTTGCGATCGATCCAGAAGAAGGTATTGGCCAGTCCGGCCCAACTGAGCGAGCCCGCCGGGCGGCCGGTTGATAAATCTTGCTCGTGGATCAGAAAGCTCAAGCCCCAGGATTTCGACGGCCCCGGGAGGAATTCCGCCAGGCGCGGATGGCGGGAAGCCACTCCCGGAAAGGTGCCGACCTTCCTTGCGCCGAGCTGGTTCTCTGCCGCCATCCGGATCGTCTCCGGCCGCAGCAGCCGGCGGCGTTCCCCCATTCCCTCATTGAGCCATAGGCGAATGAGCTTCATGAAGTCGCCCACGGTCCCGTAGAGGCCGTGGCCGCCCATATGGACCTCTGGGTTGGCGGGTAGTTCGAAATCGGTCGCTCGGAGGGATCCGTCGGGCTGTCGCTGGTGAAGGACCGCCAGCCGCGCCCGCATCGGCCCGGTCAGCTCGAAGGCGGTGCTCTCGATCCCGAGTGGCGCAAAAAGCCGCTCGGCGAAAACCTCGCCCAGACGGCGGCCGACGACGCCCTCGATGACCTGACCGCACCAGTCCATCCCCGTCCCGTACTCCCATCTCTCTCCGGGTTCGAAGAGGAGCGGGGTCAGCAGGCTCGCCTTGCATCCGCTGGAGCTCGAGGGCTGGCCTCGGGTCCGATGAAGCCGGAAATAAGTCGGGTGAAAAAACTCGTAACCAAATCCGGCCGTGTGCGTGAGCAGCATCCTCGTGGTGATCTCGCGTTTCGGTGGGCGAAGGATCGGCTCCCCACGTGGGTCAAATCCTTCGATCAGCGGTAAGTTCCCGATCTCGGGGGCATACTGCTTGGCGGGAGCATCGAGGTCGAGCAGGCCCTCCTCGACCAGTTGCAAGGCGGCCGTCGCGGTGTAGGCCTTCGTGGTCGAATAGAGAGCAAAGACGGTATCCGCCGTCATCTCCGCCTCGCGATCCAGCCGGCGCTTGCCCGCCGCCCCTTCGTAGAGGTTGCCCCGACGGTCGGTAACCATCGCGACGACTCCGGGAACACCGGGGCTCGCGGTGACCGTCCTCTCCAGGATCGGATCGAGTTCGGAGCGGAGCGGGAGATTCATTCGCCGCCATGTCTCACAGGCCCTTCTCCTGAGGGCAGATTAAAACTCGAGGCAGATCTTGCCGACATGCTTCCCGGACTCCTGATAGCGGAAGGCATCGGCGATCTCGGCCAGCGGAAAGGAGCGATCGATCCAGGGACGGAGGCCGGTCGCCTCCATCGCGCGCACCAGCTCGATCTGATGCCGGCGGCTTCCGACGACGAGCCCTTGGAGGCGGATCTGCCGCTGCATCAGCAAAGCGGTCCCCACCTCTCCGCGGATTCCGGTCAGAACGCCGATCAGGGAGATCTGGCCGCCGATCCGGCAGGCCCGAATCGACTGCTCCAGTGTCCCCGGTCCTCCCACTTCGACAACATGATCCACGCCTTGCCCCTCGGTCCAACGCAAGACCTGCCGGGACCAGTGGGGCTCCTGGGGATAATGGATCATGTAATCGGCTCCCAAGGCGCGAAGCCTCTCAATCTTGACATCCGAGGACGAGGTGGCGATCACGCGCGCGCCCATTGCTTTGGCGATCTGAAGGGCGAAGATCGAAACCCCGCCGGTACCCAGAACGAGCACCGTGTCGCCGGCCTTGAGCTTGCCTTCGGCCACCAAGGAGCGCCAAGCGGTAAGCCCCGCCGTCGTCAGGGTGGCTGCCTCTGCAAAACTCCAGCCGACAGGGATGCGGGTAAACCAGGAAGCCGGCGCGACCACTACTTCCCGAGCGTAGCCGTCGATGCCGTCTCCGGGCACTTGGCCGAAGTCGCCTTCGGTCGGCCCGCCTTCCTGCCAATAGGGGAAGAAACAGGAGACGACCGAATCGCCCACGGAAACCTCGGATACTCCTTCCCCGATCCCCTCGACCAAGCCCGCTCCATCCGCCATCGGGATCCGCCCCTCTTCCGTAGGCAGCTTGCCCGTGGCCAGCAGATAGTCGTGAAAGTTGAGAGAGCTGGCACGGAGCCGGACGCGGATCTCCCCCGGCCCGGGCGTTCCGGGATCTTCTCGGTTCACCAACTTGAGATGATCCAAACCACCGGGGCGTTCCAGAATGACGGCTCTCATATGCAGGCTTTCTCTCCCTGCCCATGCACTACTCTTGGGGAGATCGCAAGCCGAATGAGAAGCCCTGTTCCTTCTGCCGCCAAGCTCCGGGGGAGAGCTTCCCTCCGGTGTTGCCGAATTTCTTACGCCTCGCGCTCTCTTTGCGCTACTGTTAGCGCAGGGTCGGCGGCGCAGCCTTGACCAAACGAGGCTTCTTGGTAGTCTGCATAAAGGCTCTGCACTCTGGGGAGGGATGACTCAGATTTCGACGCAACAAGATCCCCTTCCTAAACCGACGGTTCGGCCCAGCTTCGGAGGAGGAAAGCGAGCTTTCGTACCACTCGTTCTCGTCGTCCTGACCGGAGGCGCCTATACGGCGGTCCACTTCTTCCGCGATCTCGCCGGCACCCATCCCCTCGCCCTTCTGCCCTTCCTTTTGTTGGCGGTAGCCCTCTTGACCGCCTTGTCCTTCGAGTTTGTGAACGGCTTTCACGACACGGCCAATGCCGTGGCGACGGTCATCTACACGCGCACCCTCCATCCCGGCGCCGCCGTCCTCTGGTCGGGTTTTTGGAATTTCCTCGGAGTGCTCGCCTCTTCCGGTATGGTCGCTTTCAACATCATCGCGCTGCTGCCGCCCGATCTCGTCCTCCATGTCAGCAGCCAGACGGGATTCGCCATGATCTTTGCCCTCTTGTTCTCGGCGACCCTTTGGAATCTCGGAACCTGGTACCTGGGGCTCCCCGCTTCGAGCTCGCATACGCTGATCGGCTCGGTGATCGGCGTCGGGTTAGCCAGCCGGCTTGTCTCGGGTCAAGGGGACTTTTCCGGGATCGACTGGTCCCAGGCGATCAACGTGGGGAAAGCGCTCCTCTTCTCGCCGCTGATCGGCTTCGTCCTCGCCTGCCTTCTTTTCCTGGTGAGCAAGGCTCTTGTCCACGATCCCCGGCTCTATCGCCCCCCGGCCGGTGAATCGCCCCCCCCACTCTGGATTCGCTCTCTGCTCCTCTTGACCTGCACGGGGGTGAGCTTCGCCCATGGATCCAACGACGGCCAAAAGGGGATGGGGCTGATCATGCTCATCCTGATCGGAGTCGTGCCGACTGTCTACGCCCTCAACCATGCGATCCCGGAACGGGAGACCCGTGAGATGCTTGCCGAGACCAACGCCTGCGTCCTCGTCCTGGATCGCTACGCCCCTCCCGGGGCGATTTCCGAAGGCGACCCCAGCGCGCGGGCGACAGCCTTTGTCCAGAGCCGAAGGCTTCAGCCGGATACCGTTCCGGCAATCCGTCAGCTCCTCGAGGAAGTCGCCATTCAGCTCCGCTCCTGCAAATCGTTTGCGGAGGTCCCGGCCGTCCAGGTTGCCAACATCCGGAATAAGCTCTTCGTCTTGAATCAGTCGCTGCGTACGCTCACCCGGTCACCCCAGATCGCCATGAGCAGAAGCGACCGGGAAGCCCTGACCACCTACCGCCACCAGATGGATCGCGCGATCCAGTTCATCCCCTTGTGGGTCAAGGTCGCCGTCGCCCTGGCTCTCGGCTTGGGTACGATGGTCGGCTGGAAACGGATCGTCGTGACGGTCGGGGAAAAGATCGGAAAGCAGCATCTGACCTACGCACAGGGGGCGGCGGCCGAGATCACCGCGATGACGACGATCGGCTTCGCCGACTTGTTCGGCCTCCCCGTCAGCACGACGCACGTGCTCTCCTCGGGAGTGGCCGGCACGATGACCGCCAACGGCGCCGGTCTTCAGTGGACAACCGTCCGAAACTTGGCCGCGGCCTGGGTTCTCACGCTGCCCGCCTCGATCCTGCTCTCGGGCCTGCTCTTCACCCTCTTCCGCTGGTGGAGTTGACCTCGAGGCAAATCCTCCCGGATGGGGAAGATCCCCCTCGGGTCACTCGCTTTCGTTTCTAAAAAAAATCGGCTTACAGGCCCAGGTCTTTTTCCGCTTTCTTCCAGGAGTTCTTCTCCTTCTTACCTTTGTGGTGGAGATTCTTCTTAGCCTTTTTCTCGTCCTTCTTGAGGCCCTTTTCCGTTTTCTTCTCTTCCTGCTTCCCTTCGTTCTCTACCTTCTTTTCCTCTTTCTGGGCGTCGTTCTCTGCCTTCTTTTCTTCCTTGTTTACCTGCCCACTGGCCTGCTGCTCCAGCCCGGAGGCGGAGGGGATTCCTTGAGCGAGCAGACGTCCCGAGATTCCGCAACCGAGGCCCAGCAGGGCGCTACAGACCACAAACCGCGACAGAACTTTCGTTTTCATTCTCCTCCTACAGAGCCGTCCGGAAATGCTTCGTTTCGGTCCCCTCACGCGAGGGCCCCGATCTTCGCGATTTCCGGTACGGGAGACGCGCTTCCGCAAAACGGCTTTCCCTTCGTATGACCTCCGGTCCAATCGTTGTCAAACCCCATCCCGGAGGCGATGTGGGCGCGATTTTTCTTTTCCCGCGCGGGTCCCTCGGGTAGGTCCCGACGCGAATGCGGCGCTGCCCACTGCGTTTCCTCCTTCTTCTGGTCCTCGCTCTGCCTGCCGCCAAGGCACACCCGGCTCCTCCGCCGCCCGCGCATGCCGCAGCCGCCGAGGGAAGCAAAGCGTCTGCGACGAAGCATCTTATCCTTCAGGAGATTCGCCGCCTGGCGGCTCGCCGCATCGGATACGGCGCCCGATGGCTCCCGGAAGGAAGCTCCCGCCCTTGGGTGATGGACTGCTCCAACACGGTCCGCTACCTCTTTCTCCGCTTGATGGGGGAAGATCTCGGGCGGACCGCCTCCGACCAGTTCTGCCGCTTGCAGGAAAAGGGGCTTCTCTGGTCGATTCCGTCCGATTCCCACGGCCGACCGGATCCCCTCTACCTTCGGACTCATCTCCGCCCCGGTGACCTTCTCTTTTGGGAAAATACCTATCGGCCGAAGCGCAACCCTCCGATCACTCACGTGATGATCTTCCTGGAAAGAACGCCCCGCGGCCGGTGGCTCATGGTCGGTTCGGAGCCCAATCGCGGCTTTTACAACCCCCGAGGAAGCGGCCCGGATGTGCGCCTCTTCGACCCGGTTCGCTCGATGGGCGGATACCATCGAGGCTTCATCTATGTGCCGGCCAGGCTCGTTGCCTATGGTCGCCTCTTGGGAGAAAACCAGTCACGCTGATCGATCGTCCCTTTTGCTTCCTCCCCTCCTTTCTTGACGGACGCAAGGGAAAGCGCTTTTCTTGATTCCTAGCCTTTGGTCGCGGCTGGTCTTCTTTCGAGAAGCCGCCCGCGCGAAACAGGCCGGCGTGGCGGAATGGCAGACGCGCCAGACTCAAAATCTGGTCTCGGCAACGGGGTGTGGGTTCGAGTCCCTCCGCCGGTACCCCTGGAAATCAGCAGAGTTTCCCTGGAATCCACCCTCTTCCCTGGAACCCACCGGAAGCAGGTTCGCGCACCGAAAAGCAGCATCGAGCAAACCTAAGTGGGTTTATCTGGGTTTTAGTGGCCTTACGTGGGTTTACCACTGAATTACATGGCCATTTTTACTCTGGTCAGCTCCATAGATTGCTTCGTCGGCTCCGAAGTTGCCCACCGTTCTCGGCCTCGCCGCGATCCGCGCAGAACAACTCCATCAAGACGACGATTTGCAAAAAAACATCTCGATGGGAAATCGAGGAGTTCCCGGCCGTGATGACCAGGCAGACGCTCGCAAACCTCCTCGGCGTCTCGATCCGGACGATCACCTACTGGACGGCGAAAGAGATGCTCAAGCCTTGCCGGCCGACGCTGCGCGTGACGCGCTTCCTCCGGAAGGACGTGGTCAGGTTTCTCGAACGAGGGACGGTTAACCGAACTTCCGCTGTGTGGTATCGCAAGTGACTGCAGCAGAACGTTAAGAGTTTTTCGTTCTGCCTACATG
>NZ_CABFVA020000122.1 GCF_902143375.2 Methylacidimicrobium tartarophylax
TCGCGAATGCGAGCCCAAAACCCTTGTTCGAGCCGAGAGGCTGCAGAACAAGGGGTCGTGCATCGGAGGACTATGACTGCTGTGATTCGTACTGGCGGAAAGCAATACCGCGCAGAAGAGGGAGCCATTCTCGAAATCGAGATCCCGAAGAAGGGTGTTTCCGCCGGAGAGAAGTGGAGCACCGAGGAGGTACTTCTCATCGAGGCCGACGGGAAAACCGAAGTCGGCACGCCTCGGGTGGCCGGAGCAAAGGCGGTTTTCGAAGTGCTGGAAGAGATACGAGCCCCTAAGGTCGTCGCCTTCCGCTATCGTCGCCGGAAGGGTTATCATCGGACGGTCGGCCATCGTCAGCGCTTAGCGCGGGTACGTGTGGTAGAGTTATCCATCGACAAGAAATCAGCCTAGAGAACGATCATGGCACACAAAAAGGGTCAAGGAAGCTCGCGCAACGGGCGCGACAGCAACAGCAAGCGTCTGGGAGTGAAGCGCTACGGCGGCCAATGGGTCCGTAGCGGCAATATTTTGATCCGGCAGAGGGGAACACGCTTTCATCCCGGGGAGAACGTCGGACAGGGACGCGACTTTACGCTTTTTGCGCTGGCCGACGGCATCGTGCGCTGGGATCGCCTCAATCGGAAAGTTCACATTCAGCCCGAGCAGGCAGCCTAGGTAGAAGAGCCGCTCGGTCTGGACTCTCTTCTCCTTGTGCGATTGAAAGGCACACGGAAATACGCATGTTCGTCGATCGAGTCAGAATCTTCGCCAAGGCAGGGGACGGGGGACGGGGTTGTGTCAGCTTTCGGAGGGCTCCCTACGAGCCTCATGGCGGCCCCGAAGGCGGTGACGGCGGTAAAGGCGGGGACGTCCTGCTCCTCGTCGACCCCCACCGCAACGATCTCTCCCACCTCTTCTTTGCCCCCCATCAACTGGCTCAGAACGGACGGCACGGCGCGGGAGCGAAGAAGTCAGGCCGCAAGGGCTCGGACCTCGTTCTTCCCGTTCCTCCGGGAACGATCGTGAGCCGGATCAGCAGCGCCCCCGAAGAGGGCTCAAAGCTGCTGCCACTGCCGCCGCGCGATGCACCCCTGGTCCAACTCGCCGACCTTACTCCTCCGACCGATCGCTTCGTTCTCTGCCGGGGGGGACGGGGCGGCTGGGGGAACTGGCATTTTCGCGGGCCTCAAAACCAGGCACCCCGCCGCGCCGACCCTGGAAAACCGGGGGAAGGCGGGCAGTTCGTTTTTGAGCTGAAACTCTTAGCCGATATCGGACTCGTTGGACTTCCCAACGCGGGAAAATCGAGCCTGCTGCGCCGTCTCACGTCTGCGGAACCGAAGGTAGCGGACTACCCGTTCACGACTCTCTCCCCGTCCGTCGGGGTCCTCGAATGGCCGGATGGCCATCGGCTTACCGTAGCGGATATTCCTGGATTGATTCGCGAGGCGCATCTTGGGAAGGGTTTGGGCGACGAATTTCTTCGCCACATCGAGCGGTGCCGCCTCTTGCTCCTGGTGCTCGACCTCTCGGGGGCCGATCCTCTGGCCGACTTTCTCCTCCTCCGGCAGGAGCTGGAAGCCTACGGCCATGGTTTAGCCGAACGCCCCTTTCTGGTCGTCGGCAACAAGATCGATTTACGGACGGCGCGCAAAGCCGCCCTGCGTCGCGCTCGACCGGGAGGGGAGGAGCCGCTTTTTGTCTCCGCCCGTACCGGGCAGGGAATTCCCGAGCTCACCGCTGCCTTTCGGCGGAAGCTCGCATCCAGCCTTTCGGCGGCGAATCTCCCTGAAGCCGTCGAATTCTCGTCCCAGTACCTCCGATGAAAGAGGTCGCCCGATGGCTGATCATCTATGGGTTAGGGCTGATCGCCTTGGGCACCACCGGCTATCTTTCCAACCCCCGAAAGGCAAAAACCGCGCTCTATTCGGGAGGTGGATTCGGCGTCGTCGCCATCTGCCTGGGCGTGCTCACGAGGCGAGGAGTTTCCTGGGCATTGCCGACGGCCCTTTTCCTTGTCGCACTCTTTTCGCTCCTCTTGATCTGGAGATCGGTGGTCGTCTGGAAGGCCGTTGCGGCCGGCGAGCGGAGAAAGGCCTTTGTGGGCGCCCTCCTCGCCTTGATGATGCTTTTTTCTGTTTTTCTGCTCCCCTATCTCTTCCTGGCATGGCGTTAGCCGCCATTTCTCAAGGCGGCCCGAAGGCATTGGAGAGGAGCCGAATCCGATGCTTGGCCTGGACTTCGGCCAGCACCTCGACGATGTCGAAGCGATACGTGACCTCCTCGCGTCCCAACTCCTCGAGGTAGGCATAAGCCGCCCGGACCAACCGGGCCCGCTTTTCGGCATCGACGGCCTCCGCGGGCTCCCCGTATTCGGTGGAACTTCGGGTTTTCACCTCGACGAAGACAAGAACGCTCGCATCCCGGCAGACTAGATCGATCTCTCCCCCTCCGATCCGGACGTTGCGCAAGAGGACCCGGTATCCTTTCCGGCGCAGGAATCGGGCGGCTTCCCGCTCGCCCCATCTTCCGAGCTCGCAGTTCTTGCGCCAGGGCCGACCAAAGAGAAGCGAAACCAGGCTCACGCTCTTCCGCTCCCGCTGTCGGCGCCATCCTCCCAGGGAAGATTGTCGATCCTGCCCTCTGAGAGCCGTCCGAGAAAGCTTTGTCTGTGCAAGGATGTGGTGCCGTAGAGCCGCAGGGCCTCCCAATGGAGGGCTGTGCCATACCCCTTGTGGCGCGCAAAGCCAAATTGCGGATGGTCTCGGTCGACCGCCTCCATCCAACGGTCTCGCGTAACCTTGGCGAGTATGGAGGCCGCGGCGATGCAGGCGCAGCGGCCGTCACCGCCGACGATCGCGCGGGCGGGCAACTCCACGGGTGGAGTCTCCCGCCCATCGACTAAAACGATCCCCGGTCTTTCCCGCAACGCCAGAACCGCTCGGGCCATCGCAAGCATCGTCGCTGCCAGCACGTTCCACCGGTCGACTTCTTGGGCGCTCGCCAGCCCGATTCCATAGGCGACACCCGGCAAGCTCACGATCCAGTCGCAGACGGAGGAACGCTGGTGCGGTTGAAGCCTCTTGGAATCGTCGAGCCACGGATGGAGCCGAATCCGCGCGGGAAGAACGACCGCCGCCGCGATCACGGGCCCCGCCAGGCATCCGCGTCCGACCTCGTCGACGCCTGCGGCGGGATGAAAGCCTTGTTCGGCGAGGAGCCGCTCCCACTGCCGACCGACGGCTTTGCGCCGACGTCGCGCCTTGCGGATTGCCTCCTCCTTGCGCACGAAGCCCCTACCCGGGATGGGCCTTCCCAGAAACGAGTGCCGGGAAAGCTTTCATCCAGAAAGGATGAGAAAGAGCCTGCGGAAAAACGGCGGTTATTTTCTTCCGAGAACCGCTTCCTTGCCCTTCCTCCCACGGAGGTAATAGAGCTTGGCACGCCGCACCTTCGCGCTCCGTTCCACCTCGATCTTTTCGATCCAGGGAGAGTGGAGCCGGTAGACCCGCTCCACCCCTTCTCCGTAGCTTAGGCGACGCACGGTGAAGGCTGCGTTGATTCCCCGCCCCTTCTTGCCGATCACGATTCCTTGAAAGATCTGAACTCGCTCCTTTTCGCCCTCTCGAATGCGTGAGTGTACCCGCACGCTGTCGCCCACCGAAAATCGGGGAATCTCTTTCTTGAGCTGCTCTTGCTCAATCCGCTCGATTAGGTTCATCGCTCTCTCCTTTCCCTCTGCACTCCCACAAATCCTTTCTCACGCGCCGCGTCTTCTCCTCGGCCATGCGCCGCCGCCAACGCGAAATCGCGCCGTGATCGCCGGACAGGAGAATTTCGGGCACCCCCCACTCTTGGAAAACGGCCGGCCGTGTATATTGCGGACCCTCTAGAAGAGCATCTTCGAAGGATTCATGCAATACTGATTCTGCATTTCCCAAAACGCCGGGAAGGAGTCGGACCACCGAATCGACGATCGCCAGAGCGGCCACGGCCCCGTTCGCCACGACGAAATCGCCGATCGAAACCTCCTCGTCGATCCAATGATCGATGACCCGCTGGTCGACTCCCTCGTAGTGTCCGCAAACGAGGATGAGCCGAGGGGCGCGGGAAAGCTCCCAGGCCATGGCTTGATCGAACCTTCGCCCTCCCGGGGAGAGAAGACGGACGGGCGCTCTTTGCGCCATGGCTTGCACCGACTCGATCGCTTCGACGAGGGGCTCGGTTTTGAGCACCATCCCGGGCCCGCCTCCATAGGGACGGTCATCGACGGTCTTGTGGCGGTCATGAGCGTAGTCCCGAAGCTGGTGCGCGCGGAACACCAACCGCCCGCTCTCGATCGCCCGGCCCAGAATGCTCTCCCGAGCCGCCGCTTCCAGCAGCCCAGGGAACAAGGTGATCACGTCGATCCGCACCGCTCCCCCGCCCCAAAACCATTAACCTGCATGTCTCACAAGCGATCTCCTGCGGCTTGCGAAATGGACCTGCCTGCTTCGTTGCGCCTTGGTTTTCCCTTCGTGCAGTATGTCGTCATACAGCTCCGGGGGGAAACCTGCAGCCCGCCTTGCATCCAGGCCCATCCGCCGCGCCTCGGGTACGAACTTTGTGAGAGATGCAGGTTAGCCCGAATCTCTCACCCATTTGGCAACACCGGGACGCACTACTCGGAGAGAAGGGCGAGGCAGCCGGCTAGACCGCCGGAGAGGCCTCTTTCTCCGTCGGCTCGCTCGGAGCCCTCTTGACGAGCTGTGCCACGGTCTCGCTCAGCTGCGCTCCCTGTTTTGTCCAGAACTCGATGCGGTCGAGCTTCACGTGTACCCCGCCTTCTTTCAGGACAGGATCGTAGGTTCCGACCGCCTCCAAGAACTTGCCGTCCCGAGCGGCCCGACGA
Organism: Methylacidimicrobium tartarophylax; assembly: GCF_902143375.2. Classification (GTDB taxonomy): domain Bacteria; phylum Verrucomicrobiota; class Verrucomicrobiia; order Methylacidiphilales; family Methylacidiphilaceae; genus Methylacidimicrobium; species Methylacidimicrobium tartarophylax. The sequence continues at coordinate 4,886 of NZ_CABFVA020000122.1, forward strand.
TCCGCGACGACAATTCGAAAGAAGGGGCGATTTCTCCTCCCTTCCCTCCGTAAACGCACTGCCACTGCCATATGCTTCCTTTCTCCTTTTCTCTTCATCCACCCGGGCCCCGAGGAATCGCCAGCTTCGGCCAGCCCTTTCCCGGTCCCCCTTTCGAAATCCGCCGCATCATCTTTCGCATCGAATCGAACTTGCGCAAGAGATCATTGACATCGTTCACCTGCGTTCCGCTTCCCCGCGCAATCCTCAGCCGGCGCCGTCCATTAAGAATCGTCGGCCGGCGACGTTCTTCCGCCGTCATGGAGAGGATGATCGCCTCGATCTGCTTGATCTTCTTCTCGTCCACCTTCACGGCGTCCTTGCCGGGAAATCCGGGAAGCAGCGCCAGCAGGTTTTCCAGCGGACCCAGCCGCTTCATCAACCGAAGCTGCGCGAGGAAATCCTGAAGCCCGAATTCATTGTTCTTCAGCTTCTTGGCCATCTCCTCCATCGATTGCGCATCGATTTCCTCCTGCGCACGATCGACGAGAGCCACGATGTCCCCCATTCCCAAGAGTCTCCCGACGAATCGCTCGGGAACGAAGACCTGCAAGGCGTCGGGCTTCTCCCCTACCCCGAGGAACTTGATGGGAATGCCCGTCACGCGCTGAATCGAGAGGGCGGCACCCCCGCGCGCATCGCCGTCGGTCCTCGACAGCACCAAGCCGGTGAGCGGCACCTTGGCCGCGAAAGCTTCCGCCACCTTCACCGCCACCTGTCCCGTCGCGGCGTCGACGACCAACAGCGATTCCCCCGGCTCCCAAAGCTTAGCAACCCCTGCGAGTTCTTCGAGGAGCTCCGCATCGGCATCCAACCGGCCGGCGGCGTCGAAGATCACGATATCCATTTTTTCGCGCTCACCGCGGATCCGGCCTTCTTGCGCCACCGTTTCGATCGACGTTCCGTCCGGCCAGGAATAGACCGGGACTTGGATCTGCTCTCCGAGCCGCTGGAGCTGCTCCCGAGCGGCAGGACGAGTGAGGTCGCCCGCAACCAGAGCCACTCTCTGGCGCTGCTTTCGGAACCAGAGGGCGAGCTTCGCCGCAGTCGTGGTCTTTCCCGATCCGTTGAGTCCGCAGAGAAGGAGCCGAAGCGGCCGCTCCGGCCGGATTCCCCTCTCGCCCTCTCCAATCAGGCGGACGAGCTCCTCGTGGAAGATCTTGACGAATTGATCGCCCGGCCGGATGCCGGCCAGGGCCTCTTTCCCAAGCGCTTTCTTCTGGATTTCCTCGCAGAGCTGCTTTGCCACCGGATAGTGGACATCGGCGGCGAGAAGGGCGAGACGGATCTCCCGGAGGGCATCGGCGACGTTGGACTCCGAAAGTTTTCCATAGCCGCGAAGGTTCCGGAAAACCGATTCAAGCTTTTTCTGGAGGAGCTCAAGCATGGGGAGGAGTCGCTTCGGAAGCCGGTCTCATTTCGACCGAAGCTCCAGATCCTCGCAGAGGCCCGGCAGCTCCGCCTTGGGAGGCACCGCGCTGACGAAGGGATCTTCCAAAGCATAGTATCCGCTGTTACCGACTTGGACGTAGTCCCAATCGATCACATACGAGAATTTGCCCGCTGCCAACCTCTTCATGAGTTGGCTGCGCGCATAGGCTCTGGTGTTCCGGGGAGCTTCGAGCCGCAGATCCTCTTCACCCAAGCCGGGGAGGCCGAGCTCCTCGAGCGAAGGGTGGGGGATCAGGCCCGCCAACCTTCGTGTTTCGTCCAGATTGTGATATTCGAGGTCCAGGCTCTCCATCCAGGGGTCGTCCCAACGGACCCCTTCCTGGGTCCGAAAGAGATCGAGCAGATGCCGCTTGGTGATCCAATCGACTTTCCCCAAAAGGGCATCGTTATCCTCGCGCAGCCCGCGCAAGACCTCTTCCCATGCGAGTCGGGTCCAGACGCTATCCGGGTCCTCTTCCAGATCCAACCGGCTTACGGCAACTAGGAAGTGTTCGAGAAGCTCCACCGCCGTCCATCTCCTTCCGTCGGACAATTCGATCAGCCACGGGCCATCCGGACAGTGGGAAACCTGATGCATGGCTCGCACCGGATCGGCCAGGGCGACGTGAGGCATCCGATCCGCCTCCAGGAGGTCGAGGACCAGAGAGGTACTTCCTACCTTGAGGGCTTGGGAAAAGGGAAGCATGTTCGAATCCCCAAGAAGAAGGTGGAAGCGGCGAAAGCGGCAAGGATCTCCCAACGGCTCGTCTCGGGCATTGATCAGCGCCCGGTTGAACTGGACCCATTCGTAGATCTCGGTCTGAATGTAATCGGCGCGCTGCATCACTTGAAACGGCAGGACCCGCGTCCGGGCGCCCCGGTCGATCCCTCGCGGCACCATCACGGTCCCGACCCGACCGGCTCCGACCATCAGCCCTCGGATGGCCAGAAAGGCGAGCAGCGCGTCGACGTTGCCTTGCGTCAGGGGAGCATCTCGCCCGAGCAGATAATTTTCATGGCAACCAAAGGTTGCCCCCGTGTAGTGATCGATATTGTTCTTGATGAAGGACGCTTCCCCAGCGATGCCCAAGTCGATCAGGCCCTGCTGCAGAAGCCGCTCGCCCGCCTGATCGGAAGCGAGCAGGTCTCTAAGGCGGAGGCATTCGGCGGTGCAATACTCGATATGCCCCATGTCGACATAGAGTCGGCCCCCGTTAAAAAGAAACCCGCCGTTGCCCGCAGGTTCGTCGTAATCCCGATCGTGGACATCCATGAGGCCGATGCGCTCTCGATAAAAGAGATGGTCCCGGACGCGCTCCGGAACCGGCGGAGTCTCCATGGTTCGCTGCGAAAGGCAGCCATATTCTGTTTCCAGGCCCGCGATCCGCCGCATCTCCTACTCCTTTGCCCTCGCCCATCCTAGCCGCTGCGCCTCCGGGACGAGAAAAGCGGGTCCGCCTGCAGCGCCGGCTTCCCGGGAGAGCGCTCCTACTTCGAAGCGGTCGGTCCCGTTGCCGTCGTTCCCCTCCTTCGGCGGAGTGAATTCCGCCCAAGGAACGCGTTTGGCCTCATCCTCCTGCGCCGCCCAGGCAAGCACGCGCACGGCATGCTCTGCCATCTCCTTCCAGCTTTTGCCCGAAGGTTGCGGGGAATTCCGGCTCTCTTCGCGCCAGCGCGAGGAAAGGTCTTTGCGCGCGCCGATCAACACTCCGCGAAGCAGCTGGTCGTGTTCCACCCCGGCATAGCCGCCGTCATATTCGAGAAGCCAACCCTGATCGGTAGCGGGCGAGCTTCCCAGCTCCACCAGAACTCCCCGAAAGAGCAGCGGGGCGGCGAAGATCTGCTCGAAGGCGCTTTTCAGGGCTCCCGCCAACCCATAGCTTACGATTCTTCGCGCGCTCACGTCGGCCCGCGACCGCGAAAACCCTTCGACGTGCGCCGCCTCGATCGCGGTTTGCCGTATCTTTTCCAAGTCGGCGGGATGGCCGACGGCTCCCAGAGCCAGATGATCGTAGATCTCGAAGATCTTGGGAGTGGACGCCTTCCCGGCAAGCAAAAGGATGCCCGGCTCTCCGCTAAGAGCGACCACGGGGGCAGCACCTCGAAGTTGATCCTCGATATACTCCCGCCGATTTTGGACCGCTTCCAACCATCGATAAGGTTCCTCGATCACGCTTGCCCTCTTCCTCGCCGCATTTACTCCCTTCCCCCGAATCGCGCTGGACCTAGAACGACTCTTGCCGAAAGGGAGAGAAAGTTCGAAAGCCTACCAGCGCCTTGGCGCAATTCAATGCAAATGCGCGTTCGTTGTTTCCCGCCGCTACGATCCCCCGTTCTTCAGACTGACCCGATCTTTCTCCCCTCTCCGCCCCGCAATCGCGTACTACCGGAACCGGGACGCCCCACCCTCGCCTCTCTTTCGGCCCTTGCTGCATTGCCCGCGAAAAGCAGCGACGAACTCGTTTCCCATCTCTTCCGCCGGCGGACTCTGCGAACGGAATGGAGAGAACGCTCAAGCCGCCGCGGGGAGCAGTCGGCTTAACTGGGCTTCGGGGACGGAGCTGACCCCGGATTTGCGAACCAGTTTCACCTGGGGGTAGATGTGCGTCCGCCGATCGATGCCTCCCGTTGCGGTATCGGATTCCGCCGCTACATCCAAAAGCTGCAAGGCCAGGGTGATCGCCTCCTCTTCCGACCGCTGCGCCGGGGGAGATCCGCTCCACCGGTTCAGATATTGAAGCACACTGCGGGCCGCGGGTGATCCGGAACCCGAAACCGCGAAGTCGACGGCTTCAAATTGCGCACCCAATGCATCGTAAAAAAAGATCTTGGGATTCCCGTTCCCCAAAGGATCGACCAGGGTCAAAATGGGAATCACAACCCCTACTCCTTGCAGGGTCATGGCAAGGTTCTCCTTGAGAAGCTTTCCCACCATTCGCACCTTGGCATCCAGCGACAAGGGCTGGAGCTGGCTCCGCCGGTAGTATTCGAAGGAGTGCTGGAGAACTCGAGCGATCTCGTAGGCGGTCGCCGGAGCGCCGGCGATCGCCATGACCGTAAAGCGGTCGATCTCGATCACCTTGTCGGCCCGGTCATGAATGACCGTATGCCCCATCGTCGCCCGCCGATCTCCCGCCACGATCACCCCGTCCCGGTAATGGAAACCGAGAACGGTCGTCGATTCCAAGCCGGGGAGCGGACCACTCCCCGCCACCGCCTGCTTTCCTTCCGGAAAAAGAAGATTCCTCGACCGGAGGACGGCAAAAAAATCGCCGGTCTGCGCCCCGGAAGAGACGCTAATGGTCTCCACCTTTCTACTCCCCGGTCCGCTGCCGATAGCGCTTCGCCTGATCAGGATCGACTTTGCGCATCCGTTTCAGGATTTCTTCGGTGTTGGGCCGCTCCACTCTCGGCGCCCTCGGGCCTGGTCCCTCTCCGCCCGGACCAGGTCCAGGCGCAACCGGTTGGGTCTTTCGCACTTGTTCTGGCATCATCATAGCCCTCCTGGGTTTCGTCACATTTTATAATAACACTTAACCGCTGATTGGCTCCAGCTTCAACTCCTCGATCACATCCGAAACGAGTTGTGCCCGATCGATCACCTCGCAGTAGTGCTCCAGATCGACGCCCGGAAAGGCCGAGGAGAGCTCGACCCGATAGGTGTGTCCTTGCCAGCGGATCGCGATGTAGTCCCACTGAACATTGACCAGGTCTCGGGCAAACTTCTGAATGCACTTGCCCCGAACGTAGGCTCGAGAGGCGCTGGGCGGCTGCTGGATCGCCCGGTAGATGTCCTCTTCCCGAGAGATTCGGGAGATCTCTCCCGCCGATTCCAACGCATAATAGAGGCCTCGCTCTCGGTCGAGCAGATGATACTCCAGGTCAACGCTCTGGAGCCACGGATCATCCCACGAAAGCTTCTGCTCCTCGCGAAAGCTCTCCAGAAGTGCCCGTTTGGCAACCCAATCGAGCCGATCCCGCAAAGAATCCGGATCGCTCTGCAGCAGCTCCACGGTCTCCTTCCAACTCTTCCAGACCGCCCGTTTTTCGGGATGGTCGAGATCCACGTAGCGGCTGACCCAATCCGCGTACTCGTTCTGGAGCTCGGCAGCGGTTGTCATCCCCGAGTGGGCGAGATCGACCTCCCAGCGATCGCTCTGATCCCGGGAAATGCTCCGATGGGCGTAGAGCGGATCCGCCAGGAAGAAGCGCCGCGGAACCCGGTCGTACTGGAGAGCCTCCAAAACCAACGCCGTTGTGCCGACCTTCAACCAGGTCGCATACTCGGAAAGGTTGGAATCCCCCACGATGACGTGGAAGCGGCGATAGAGCTTGGGGTTCGCGTGGGGCTCGTCCCGCGTATTGATCAGCGGCCGCCGATTCATCGTGTCGATCCCCACGAGCTCGGTGAAGAAGTCGGCTCGCTGAGAGATTTGAAAGCCTCCGACCAGTCCCTGGTCTTCCTTTTCCCAACCCAGCTTTCCCGCTCCGCCGAAGATCTGCCGCGTGACCAGAAACGCCATCATCCCCTCGACGATGCGGTCCCAGGGAATCATCCGCGGGATCAGATAGTTCTCGTGACAGCCGTAACTGTGCCCGCCGAAGTCGGTGTTGTTCTTGTAAAGGCAGACCGTATGATTGCGCTTGCGGCTCGCCGCTCGAGCACACTCCTCCAGGATCCTTTCGCCCGCCTTGTCCTGCGCCACCAGATCCAGGAGGGTTGAGCATTCCGGGGTCGAATATTCCGGATGGGTGTGATCGTTGTAAAAACGCGCCCCGTTACGCAGGACGAAGTCGCTCTTGATCTCCTCGAAGCTGTAGGGCCTCTGGCGATCCTGGGAAAAGAAGTTTGCCTCATCGCCGTCCTGGCGCAGCTCCTTCGCTCGGAAGCCGCGGGCATCGCGATGCGGATCTTCCCGCGTGTAATCCCAGAGATTGGGGCTGCCGAGCTGTGCGGCGGCCCGCACCAGATGGATCGACTCCTCGACCACGTCGACCTCCGCATTTTCCCGAACGGCAATCCCGAATTCGGTCTCCAATCCAAAATAGATCGGCCACGCTCGAATTGGTCTCTGCTTGTCCATGGCGTCGCGCTTTCCTCCGGTCCCTTGTTCCCGAACGCTCAAACGATCTGACGCACCGTCGCTTCCTCCCTCCGAACCACGGGGGCCAGCCGAACCACGTTCTGCGGATCGTAGTCCACGAGCTTCAGCCAGTCTTCCGTAATATCGGAAGGGGGGAAGATGTCATTCTCAAGATACTCGATATCGAGCGCTGTCAAAAGATCCTCCAGCCCTAAGCCGTGATGCGACGGATCGGAGATCGCCCGCTTGATCGCCAGCTCCTTGGACCGCTCGACGATGGAGGCGATGATCGCTCCGCTGATGAGGTCGCCCCGATAGAGGTATTCCTTTCTCCCGCTCCGAAAAGTGACTTCCAAAAACCGGTTCCGCTCTGCGCGGGCGAACTGGGCGTCCAACACTCCTTCAATCAGGATGTCGATCGCCTTTGCGCGATCATCGCCTGCCTGCTCCAAGAGGCCTGCGGCGTAGGGGAGATCCTGTTCCAAGTAGATCCGGTAGATTTCGGCTGAGCCCGCGCGATCCGGGCGATTGACCTTGATCTTTCGATCGATCCGGCCCGGCCGAAGAATGGCGGGGTCGATCAAGTCCGCTCGATTGGAAGCGAGGATAATCACCACCTCCTGCATCGACTCGATCCCATCCATCTCGGCGCAAAACATGGGAACGAGCGTATTGAGGATGCTGTTGAACCGCCCTGCGCGCCGCGTACCCAAGATCGATTCCGCCTCGTCGATGAAGATGAAGGGGAGGAATCCTTCGCGCGCCAGCTCCCGGGCCTGCTCAAAGAGCTCGCGCACCTGCCGCTCCGATTCCCCCACCCACATATTCAGAATCTCGGGCCCCTTCACGTGGAGGAAGAACTCTTTCCGCTCCTCGCCGGTCTCTTCTCGAAGCTTGCGAGTCAGGTTGTAGGCGGTGGCCTTCCCCAAGAGCGTCTTCCCGCATCCGGGAGGCCCGTGGAGCAAAAATCCTTTCGGAACATGATGGTGATACTTGGCGAAGAGATCCGCATGGAGGAAAGGCAACTCCACCGCGTCCCGTATGGCGACGACAGCCCCTTTCTGGCCACCCACCTTCTCCCACGGAAGCTCCGGAACCTGATCGAGGAGCCGGTGCCTGGTCTTCGAAGTCGCCACGACCTCCAGGGCAACCCGAGAGGAGCCGTCCACCCGGATTTCCAGCCCTGCCTTGATCCGCTCCTTGGCGAGCGGGGTCGAACGAATCACCACAAAGCTTCCCCCCACCCCTTCGTGGCCGACGCGAAGACGGTTGTCCGGCAAGACGTCAACTACCTTCACCACGGGGCCGGAAAAGTCGAAGCCGAGATCTCCAACGACCGCAAAGGCCTCGTTGAGCAGCACTCTCGTTCCGACCAGGAGCGTCTCATGACCAAGCCGCGGATCGATGCTGCAGTAGAACTCGGTTCCGCCCTGCACCACCAGCGCGATCTCTTTTTTGGGGAGGCCGAGAAGGGTGCCGACCCGGTTCGCCGGAGCGGAGAGCTTCTCCACCGCCTCGTTCAGTTTTTCCAAAGCCTGACGAGCCTGCTCACCCGTCTCCTCCAGCTCGGCGACTCGGCGCCGAAGATAGAAGAATGCCTCCCGCGAGACCGCGTCGAAGGACAGCGATTGTCCGATCAGGTCGACGACCTGCAAGGCGGAAGCCGACTCTAAGTTTTCGAAAGATGTAGGCATCTCCCCTCCGAATCCTTTTTCTTTTCTCGCCATGCTTTTGAAAATAAGCGCATGCGCTCTTTCCCGCAAATCGACCTCCCACCTCCTAGGCGAGGCCGCTCCCCTCCTGAAGCAGGTTCCGCACCAAGTTGACCGGATCCTCTGCTTCCAGCACCGGACGGCCGATCACGATGTGGGTTGCCCCGAGGGCAAAGGCCTCCCGAGGCGAGACGGTGCGCCGCTGGTCATCCCCTTTTCGCTGCGTGAGCCGGATCCCCGGGGTTACCACCACTTCCGGTCGGATGTCGGATTTTCGCAGGGAGGAGAGCTCGCGGGCGGAGCAGACGATGCCGCGAATCCCGCAATCCCCGGCAAGCGCCGCAAGGGCGCAGACCCGTTCGGACAGGCTTCCGCTCAGACCTACCTCCGAGAGATCCGCCTCTTCGAGGCTCGTCAGCACCGTCACCGCGAGAATCCTGGTCTTGCTGCCTGCAGCCGCCTCCGAGGCCGCCCTGAGCATTCTCCCGCCCCCCAAGGCATGCACGGTCAGAAAGCCGACCTCCATCTGCACGCAAGCTCGGACGGCTCGCTCGACCGTGGCGGGGATATCGTGAAACTTCAGATCCAGGAAGACCTGCGCGCCCAGGGAACGGATCTCCTCCACCACTTTTGGCCCGCCGCACAGGAAGAGTTGACTTCCCACCTTGAACCAACTGACATACTGGCGAAGTCGGCGCGCCAGAAGGAGCGCCTTCTCCACATCGAAGAGATCCAAGGCCACAATGAGCCCATCCGCTAAGGGCAGGGAGGACACTTCAAAGGGCATTGAACTCTTCGCTCCCGCGAAAATCAACCTCGACCTGCGCATTCTCGGCCGTCGCTCCGACGGGTTTCACGAGCTCTCGACGCGGATGGCTCCGATCTCGCTCGGCGACCGCCTCCGGATCGCCTCCCATCCCGGACCGGAGATCTCCTTTCGATGCGACGATCCACGCCTCCCGGCGGGAGAAGACAATCTGGTCTGCCGGGCAGTGCGCCTCTTCGCCGACTCGTTCGGCCTCCTCCGCGGCTTGACGATCTCCTTGGAAAAGAGACTGCCCTCGGGAGCCGGCTTGGGGGGAGGGAGCAGCGATGCCGCCGCCGCCCTCCTAGCCCTCCGCAGCCACCTCGGCTATCCCTCTTCCCGAGACGACCTCCTTCCCCTGGCCTCCACCCTGGGCAGCGATGTTCCCTTCTTCCTGGTCCAGAAACCGGCGCTCTGCCGAGGCCGAGGGGAGATTGTCTCCCCGGAGCCTTGGCTCGGTCCGCGGCACGGACTCCTCCTTTTCCCGGGATTTCCCGTTCCGACTCCGTGGGCCTACCAAGCCTACGCCCGGACTCCTCGCCCGGGGGAAGAACGCGGCACCCCGCCCTGGGGGCCGGTCCGGAACGATTTAGAGCCCGTCGTCTTCGAGAAGTATTTGTGGCTGGCCATAGCCCGAAACTGGCTTCAAGAGCAAGCGGGTGCCAAGCTTGCCATGATGAGCGGCAGCGGAAGCTCGGTCTTCGGCCTTTGGGAAAGCCTTCCCGGTCCGGAGCTCGCAAGACGGGCGCGACTCTTCTTCGGACCGGAAGCCTGGATCCGGACCTTTTCCATTCTCAGCGACGAAGCCTCGCAAGACCTCCCGGACCTCCCAGCCCCAACCGGCTGACCGATCTTCTTTCCCCGGGTCGATCCCACGGCAATTCTCGGATTCCACACCCCCCGCAGAAGCTGGACTCGTCGGCAAGAAACTGTAAAGTATAAGTACCAGGAGAAGTTCTCTCGTCCATTTTCTTAACTTATCTTATGGCCAAATATACATATTTGATTGTCGGCGGCGGAATGACGGCCGATGCCGCCGTCCGCGGCATTCGGGAAATCGACCCGGATGGATCCATTGGAGTGCTGACGACGGAAGCGGAGCTTCCCTACAATCGGCCGCCGCTCTCCAAAGGCCTCTGGAAGGGGGAGGCGCTCGACTCCATCTGGTGTCGTACGCCCGAGGCGGGAGTGGTCTTCCACCGGGAGTGCACCGCCCGCGCTCTCGACCTTCCGTCCAAAACGGTCACGGCCGAAGGGGGCGCGGCTTTCTCGTTCGATAAGCTCCTCCTGGCAACAGGCGGGGATGCGCGCCGACTCTCGACGGCCAGCCAGAAGATTCTCTACTTCCGGACCCTGGCGGACTATCGAAAACTGCGTTCTTGGAGCGAATCCCAAGAGCGGATCTGCGTCCTCGGAGGGGGCTTCATCGGCTCGGAGATCGCCGCAGCGCTCACGCTCAACAAAAAACGCGTCACGCTCCTCTTCGCAGAGACCGGAATCGGCGGCAGGATCTTTCCGGAGGAGCTCTCACTTTTCCTCAATGACTATTACCGCCGGAAGGGCGTGGAAGTGCTGACCCGACAGACGGTTTCGGCCACGGAAGAGCATGAGGGGGTCCTGACCATCCGGCTCGGCCAAGGGACACTTTCGGTCAACGCTCTTGTCGCGGGAATCGGCATCTCGCCCAACGTCGGGCTCGCCAAGGATGCCCGCCTTGCCGTCGAAAACGGCATCGTCATCGACGAGTTTCTCCGCACCGCCCATCCGGATGTCTACGCAGCCGGAGACGTGGCGGCGTTCTTCAATCCCGCACTGGGACAGCGGGTCCGCTTCGAGCATGAGGATAACGCCCGCCACATGGGTATCCTGGCCGGCAGGAACATGGCCGGTAGCCGGGACAAATACGATCACATTCCCTTTTTCTACTCGGATCTCTTCGATCTCGGCTACGAAGCGGTCGGCCTGATCGACAACCGGCTCGAAGTCTTTTGCGACTGGAAGGAAAAATTCCATGTCGGGGTGATCTACTATTTGGACCGCCGGAGGGTACGCGGAGTCCTGCTCTGGAATGTCTGGGGCCAACTCGATGCGGCGCGGGCGCTTCTCGCCGAACCCGGCCCCTTCCAGGCTGCAAATCTCCAAGGTCGTATCCCCGCTTAGGCGGTTCGGGGTTTCTCGCGGCATCATGGACGAGCTTTCTTCGCCTTCCTCGCGCCGGGAGCCCGGGGTCGTCGTCAACGAGATTTTCCACAGCATCCAGGGAGAGAGCAGCTTTGCCGGGGAGCCCTGCGTCTTCATTCGGCTCACGGGATGCGATCTCCGCTGTCGCTGGTGCGACACGCAGTACGCCTTTTTCGAGGGGAAGCGGATGTCCCTGACCCAACTCTTGTCGGCAGTGGAAGGCTTGGGATGCGGACTCGTCGAAGTGACCGGCGGAGAGCCGCTTCTACAGAAGCATACCCCTCTCCTCCTCCGGCAGCTTTGCGACGGGGGCTACACCGTTCTCCTGGAAACCAGCGGAGCCCACTCGATCGCGGAAGTTGATCCACGGGTGCATCGGATCGTCGATTGCAAGTGTCCCTCGAGCGGAGAGTCCTCCCGAAATCTGCCCGCCAACCTGGAACTCCTGGGATTGCGGGACGAGGTGAAGTTTGTGATCGGCACGGAACTGGATTACGAGTGGGCTCGGGACCTCATCCGCCATGCTCCTTGGGTAAAGTCGGTGCGAGCCGTCCACTTTTCCCCGGTGCAGGGAGAACTTTCCCTGGAAACCCTGGCCGGTTGGCTGCTCCGTGACCGCGTGCCCGTCCGCCTGGGTTTCCAACTCCACAAGTGGATCTGGGATCCCGACCGCCGGGGAGTATAGCCTGCTTGTCTGACAGGAAGGTTAGCCGCCATTTCTCACAAGCTTTCTCCTGCGGCTTGCAAAATGGGCTCGTCTGCTTCGCTCTCGCTTGGTTTTCC
>NZ_CABFVA020000123.1 GCF_902143375.2 Methylacidimicrobium tartarophylax
AGGCGGGCAAGCCCCGCCTGCCACTCCTGAAAAAACGCTTGGCGGGAGGCGGGAGTCTGAATCTCATCGTCGGTCGTGGAACCGGGGAGCGGACGCAAATAAGCGTCGGCAAGCGCCCCTAGAAGGAGAAGCCCTAAGAGAAGGCTCGACGCGATCCAGAGGAGCCGAAGCTGCAGGGATCGCCCAAAGTGGGTCCCGCCGCTACTGCTTTCTCTTGAAGACTCCAGCGGTTTTCCGTCGCCATCCATCGGACCCGCTCTTTCTCCTACGTTGCTCCGGACGGAGACCGAAGGCAAGCGGAGCCTCTGCCGCAGGAGATCCTGGCATGAGTCCTGCTGTTCCTTCCGGAGATCAGAAAGATCCACGACGCAAATCCGGCAAATAGGGCAAACAAGATTTACAGAGCTCCCATGAGCAGTCGTGGATTGAGGCTTGACCGCGTCCTCCCTCCGTCCGAGATTTCTCGTTCGATGAAATCGTTCCTGGGTTCCGCCCGTTTCACCAAGGAGACCACGGTCGAGGCGATCCGGGAATGCACCAGCGCCCACCTCCGCTTCAGCTTGGCCTGCTTTCCGGAAAGCGCGACTCCCCGGGACTGGTGGCTGGCCACGTCCCTGATGACGCGAGATTTCCTGACCGAGCGATTCCTTGCCACCCAAGAAGCTTATCAGAAAACCCAGGCACGGCGGCTCTACTACCTCTCGCTCGAATACTTCCTTGGGCGTCTTCTCCGCCAAAACCTGCTCAACTTGGGCCTTTGGGATCTCACGGCAGCGGCGTTGAAGAGCCTCGGCACGGATCTCGAGGCCGTCTGCGAGGAGGAGGGCGAAATGGGGCTCGGCAACGGCGGGCTGGGCAGACTCGCCGCCTGCTTCCTCGATTCGCTGGCTACTCTCCGCCTGCCGGCGATCGGCTACGGCATTCATTACGAGTTCGGCCTCTTCCAGCAGGACTTCGCCCACGGATACCAGATCGAGAGACCGGACGATTGGCATCGATTCGGGAGCCCGTGGGAGATGGTCCATCCCGAGCGGGTCCAAACGGTGCATCTCTACGGAACCGTTGAGCACCAGGAGGGCGGGTGCCGCTGGACGGATTGCCGCGATGTGCTCGGTCTTCCTTTTGACATCCCGATTGCAGGGTTTGGGGGAAACACGGTCAACCTGCTCCGCCTTTGGAGCGCCAAGTCGACCCGGGAGTTCGACCTCGATGCCTTCAATCGTGGGGGCTACTTCGAGGCGGTCGGGGAAAAGAGCTTCTGCGAATCCATCACGAAGATTCTCTACCCCAACGACAAGACCGAGAAGGGGAAGGAGTTGCGGCTCGTCCAGCAGTATTTCTTCGTCAGCTGCTCGCTTCGAGACATTCTCCGGCGCTTCGAGGAAGAGCATCAGGATTGGAATCTTCTACCGGAAAAGGTGGTGATCCACCTGAACGATACCCATCCGGCGATCGCGATCGTCGAGCTCATGCGGATCCTGATCGACGAACGGAGGATGGAGTGGGAGCGAGCCTGGGATTGGATCACCCGAATCTTCGCCTACACCAACCATACCCTTCTTCCGGAAGCGCTGGAGACCTGGTCGGTATCGCTATTCCACCGAGTTCTTCCACGCCATCTGGAGATCCTCTACGAGATCAACCGGAGGCTGCTCGAGCGCGTTCCGGGAACGGGCCAGATCCCGGATGGGAAGCGCCGAGCGATCTCTCTGATCGACGAGAACCATACCAAGGCGGTCCGCATGGCGCATCTGGCCGTCATCGGGAGCTTTTCGGTTAACGGCGTCTCCGCCCTCCATTCGGAGCTTCTCCAGAGCCGGCTTTTTCCCGACTTCTCGGCCCTCTTTCCGGGCCGGTTCCGGAACGTGACCAACGGGATCACCCCTCGGGTCTGGCTTCTGGGAGCCAATCCGCTGCTGGCCTCCCTCCTTACCGAGACCCTGGGAGAGGGATGGATCACCGATCTCTCCGGGCTCCAGGAACTGCGGAAGTTCATCGGGGATCCTTCCTTCCGGGAACGCTACGCCGCCATCAAAAGGGCAAACAAGGTCCGGCTTTCGGACTGCTTGCGGGAATGGTGCGGGCTCACCGCCGATCCCGATGCGCTCTTTGACGTTCAGATCAAACGGATCCACGAATACAAGCGCCAGCATCTGAACCTCCTCCATATCCTCTGGCTCTACCGGAGGCTGCTCGAGAACCCGAGCGCGGAGTTCCCTCCGCGGCTCTTCCTCTTCGGCGGCAAGGCTGCGCCCGGCTATGACTTAGCCAAGTGCCTCATCAAGGCGATCAACGCGGTAGCAGTTCGGATCAACAGCGATTCCCGTGTCTACGGGAGGCTGCAAGTAGCCTTCGTCCCCAACTATGGAGTAACCCGGGCCTCGCGGATCATTCCGGCCGCCGATCTCTCCGAACAGATCTCCACGGCCGGCAAGGAAGCTTCCGGCACAGGCAACATGAAGCTTGCGCTCAATGGCGCAGTCACGATCGGAACGTTGGACGGAGCCAACGTCGAAATCGGAGAGGAGGTCGGACCGGAGAACATCTTTATCTTCGGATTGACCGCCGAGCAGGTGGCCGAGCGGGTCCAAGAAGGCTACAATCCTTGGGAGATCTATGAGTCCGATGCAGAGTTGCGGGCGATTCTTGATTGGATCGGCTCCGGAGATCTGACTCCCGGGGAGCCTGCCTCGGTCCTCGCTCCGCTACGGCACAGCCTCCTGGAAGGGGGAGACCCCTTCCTCGTCTTGGCCGACTTTGCCGCCTACTTGGCCGCCCAGCGTGAGGCCGAGCGGGCCTACCGCGACAGAGCCCGATGGCTCTCCATGACCATGGAGAACACCGCTTCGGTCGGCAAGTTTTCGAGCGACCGCTCGATCCGCGAGTACGCGGAAGGGATCTGGCGGCTCTCTTCTACTCCGGCGAGCGATTAGCGCGCGCAGGTTCCCTTTTCTTGGCGAGCGGGGTGCAGACGAGCAACGCCAAGCCGAGAAAACACCAGAAACAGAAGCGGAAGACATCTTCGGTCGCCAGAATCACGGCGTGGCTCGAGGCATAGCCCCCCAGAAGCCGGACCGCTTGCAGCGAGGAAGCACCCGCCTGGAGCAGCCGATCGAGCGCCAAGCCGAAGGCCGGGTCACCCCACGGCGCGGTCTCGACCAGGCGGGTCTGCTGGAAGGCCGTGCGATGGGTGAAAAGGGTTCCCAGAAGCCCCGGCCCCCAGCTCATCGCGTAGGTGCGGACCAGCGTCAAGGTTTGGCTCGCCGCGCTCTCCCGGTGACGAGGAGTCCCCCGGAGCGCGACCGCGGTCAGGGTGGCGATCGCACCGAGGCAGAATCCCTCGAGAACCTGAGATCCGAGCAGATAGGTATACCAGGATCTCCTTCCGAAATAGTCATAGGTGCTCACCCAGTAGGCGTAGGCGGCGAAGCCGAGTAGGAAAAGCGCCGAAGGCCAGCGCGGATCCACGTGGCGGTTGAGATAGGTAGCGAGAATCCAGCCGGCGGGAGCCAGGAGGAACACGAGCAGAAACGAACGTGCGGCCAGATCCGGCGTATAGCCGCTGGTGGACTGGAGATTGCCAAGGATCAGGGAGAGCATGCCGAAAGCGAGCAGGAGGATGATCGAGCTGGCCAAGACCCCGGTCGTGTAATGTGGCTGGAGGAAGAGCCGGACGTCGATGAGCGGTTCTTTCCGGCCCAACTCCCAGATCGCAAAGACGATCAAGGAAAGAACGCCGACCGCCGCCAGAACGATCACAAGGGTCGAGTTATACCAGTCCTCGTCTTGCCCCCGAACGATCAGAGCCTGGAGAGAGAGCATCGACAACAGCGCGAACGCGAGGCCCGCCCAATCGAACCGGTAGGACACGCGCTCTTCCCGGCGGCGGGGGAGAACCGCCCAGAGAAAGCCGCCAAAGGAAAGATGGAGGAGAGCCGCGATGACGAAAAATGCACGCCAGCCCACTGCCTCTTCCATCAAGCCGCCGATGTTGGGGCCGAAGGCAAAAGTGCTCACCAAGAGCAGGCCGAAGCCCGTGATCACATTGGCCCAGCGTTCAACGGGATGGAGGCGCAGCGCAATGAATTGGGCGAGGATCATTGCCATTCCCGAAAAGAAGCCGAGCAGGAGCCGAAGCGCGAGGAAGAGGTAGAAATCGCCGATCTGCCCGCAGAGGAAGGAGACCGCACTCAGGCCGAAGCAGGAGGCGAGAAGCGAGGGAATCGACTGGAAGCGGCGAGAGACAAAAGGGGCCAGGAACATCCCCAAGCCCCTTCCCGCGAAGAAGACCGCCGAAGTCCAGGAGCCATGGCTTGGGCTCTGCCCCATATCGCCCACCGTGTAGAGATTAAACGCCGCATAGGACGAAGAGCCGTAAAGGGCGAGGAGAAACTCCAAGGGAAGAACGAGATGGACCGCCCAAAAGCGCCAGCCGCGCAGAACGATTTCGGGTTTCATCGGATTCCTCCGCTCACGGATCGATTCGAGGAGCCGTTGCGGGAGCCGGCTTCCCGGAAGGATCGCCCCTTTCCCTCGATCCTTCGGTCGGGACCGAAGGATGGGGAGCACGCCGGTTGGCCGCGATGATCCGCTCGATCTTCTCTTCCGCGCCGAGAAGCTGCTGTTCGTAAAAAGGCGCTTCGTATTCTTCCTTGGGGAAACGGGTCAAAGAATCGAGGACCGAGCTTCCCCGCTCGCTGACGTGGATCGCCGTCACGGCCGAAAGGCCGGGGCGGAGCGGGTTGGCGCGAAGCTCTTTTTCCGAAAGGCGAATCCGCACGGGCACGCGTTCCACGATGTGAATATAGTTTCCCGTGGCGTTTTCGGGCGGAAGCAGCCCAAAGACGCTTCCCGTCCCGGCTCCGATCCCTTCCACGACTCCATGGTAGTGCAGATGGCGGCCGTAAAGGTCGATCGAGATGCGCACCCCCTGCCCCGGACGAACCCGTCGTAGCTCCCGCTCCCGGTAATTGGCTTCCACCCACAGATAGTCGAGCGGGACGACGGCCATGAGAGAGGTTTCCGGATGGACCTCGTCACCCGGCTGAACACGACGGTTGGCGACGAAGCCCGCAACCGGAGCCCGGACTTCCCGGCGGACGTAATCCAGATAAGCCCTCTTGAGGATGCTTGCGGCTCCGAGGACCGCCGGATGGCGCTCTACGGTCGTCCGTCGAATTTGTGCTTCCGCCGCTTGGAGGTCCGCCTCGGCCTCCCGGACAGTCGCTTCCAACTCCCGGATCTGGCACTCGGTATCGTCAACCTGCTGGGCCGGGATCGCCCCGTAAGGCGCCACCGCCCGGTAACGCTCCAGATCATGCCGGAGCCGCTCCAGCCGCGCCATCTCCGCCACGATCTTCTGCTTGTCGAGAGCCACCTGGCTGAAGAGACCTTCGACTCGCCGGACTGCTTCGCCTAATCTGGCTTCCGCCCCTTCCAAGGCCACTCGGGAATCGAGTCCGTCGAGGCGGACGAGCACCGCACCCTGTCGGACAAATTGCGTGTTCTCGTAGCGTACCTCGACGACCGTGCCGTTAACCTGGGATTTCACCGGAACGAGGTTGCCGGTCACATAGGCATCGTTGGTCACGACCCAGCGGCTAAGGAAGAGCCACCACCAGGCAAGCAAAATCACCAAGCCAAGCACGCCGACTCCAGTGACCAGGAGGAGCCGCCGGTTCCGGAGCACCTGCCGCCGATACCGGGGAGGCGTTCGGGCCAGCACGTTCCGGGCAACGCGACGCCGCCACCGATCCCAAAGCTCCCGGATCATAACCCCTTGCGCGGCCATTCCGGAATGGTAGCGGGTTCGAACCCCCCGCCTAAGGCGACTAGCAGACCCACGGCGGAATCCACGTGCTGGGCATGCCGAGCGCTCAGGCGGCTTTCCGCCTCCGCCAGCCGGTATTGCATCTCGAGCACATCCTGACGCACGTTGAGCCCGGAGGCAAAGAGACGTCTCGCAAGATCGACGTTGGCCTGCGCAGCCTTCACTGCTCTCTCCTGCGCCTCCAGGTCCTTCGCCGCTTCTTGCCAATAGGCCAGTGAATCGGCGACCTGCTGCAGCGCCGAAAGCAGGACGCTGTTATATCGTTCCACGGCGACATGGTACTCTTCAGCAACCATTTCCAGTTGCGCCGTCAAGCGGCCGCCTTGGAAGATCGGCAGCGTGATCGCAGGCCCGGCCATGTACATCAGCGGAAGAGCGGGATTGAGGAAGAGTGTTGGAAAGTTGAGAGTCTGAAAGCCGAACCAGGCGACCAAGTTGAGGTTTGGGTAGAACGCGGTCTTGGCGATTTTTAATTGATTTGCGGCCGCCTGTGCCCGCCAGCACGCCACAGCGACATCAGGACGGTGGCCGAGAAGATCGAAGGCGATCCGTTCGGGCAGCGGAAACCGGCGGGGGAAGCTCGCCTCGGAGACGGCGAGCGCCCTGCCCCAATCCGGCCCTTGTCCAGCCAACCGGGCTATCTCGTTCCTTAGGGTTTGGCACTCTCGCGCCAACCCAGCCACATCTTGTCGGGCCGTTTCCAACCGCTCTTCGGCCGTATGCACCGGAAAGAGGCTGTCGACCCCGCGGGACCCGCGCACCTGGGAAAGAGAGAGCAGTTCGCCGGCGATGCTCTCCCTCCGCTGTGCCAGGCGGAGCTCGTCCTCCGCCGCAGCGAGACGGACATAGCGCCGGGCGACGGTGGCGCCGAGCAGCAGCCGGGCCACGGCGACTTCCGACTCTTCCGCCCGCGCCTCCCCTATGGCCGCACGGACCCGGGCACGGTCTTCCCCCCAGAGATCGACATGATAATTCGTGAAGGTAGGGATGATATCCCAGAAAAAGAACGAATTTCCGCCGATAGGCCCGAAGAAGCTCGAACCGGGAAATCCCCAGACCCCGAAGACCGAATTGGCCAACCACGGACGCACTCCGGACGAGGGCAGGTAGTTGCTGCGCGCTCCGGCCGCTAACGCCCACGCCTGGTGAACCCGGTCGAGCGTCGCCCGGAGGTCTGGGTTGGCCGTAAGTGCCAAGTGCATGATCCGGTCGAGTTCCGGACAGTCGAGCCTGCGCCACCAGAAGTTCCGGGGCCACCCGTCTGCGACGGCAACCGATTCGGGAGCGACCGAAGCAACCGTGGCCGCAATCGCGGGAGGAGCAATCGGAGTGGCGGGCTTGCTGTCTTTCGGAAGATAGGCGCAGCCGCCCAGCGACAGGGAGACCACAGAGATCCAGATCCCTGGCAGAAGCAGCTCTCTCCATCGTCTTGCGTTTCGATTCGGGCTCTGTGGCAGGGATCTCTTGCCCCGCGCCCGGCTCTGCTCGAACGCGCAAGCCGTTTTGGCGAAAGGCTCCGGGATCCACTGGACCGGCCGCCCGGGCACGCAGGCACGAAAAAGAAGCATTTTCCTAAATTAGGAGCTAGGAGTAAGTAAGTACCTACTTACTCGCGATCACCCACCACCCTCTCTTTTCTGAATCTTCTGGTTATTTGGTTTCCTCGTTGCCGGGAGACCAGAGACGAATCCTTCGTCTGCCCGCCTTTTGCAAGCGCGGTTTGCTATCCTTTCCGCAGCCATCCTTCGACCCATGGCACTCTCGGGAAGCCGGTTCCCCTAGGGCGGCCTTGCCCAAAGCCTGGGCAAAGCCGCCCGCGAAAGATCGCAGCAGGTTTCTTGCAGCTTCTCGGCCTAGCGCTTCAACTCCGAAATCCATTCGGCGACGGCGTTCGCCATCGTCGTTGCATGACCTTCGGGAAAGAGATGATCCGAGCCGGGAATCTCGACAAACTTCTTCGGCTCGGAGGCGACGGCAAAAAGATCCCGCGAGTCTTGGGGAGGAACCACATCGTCGGCAAGGCCGTGGACGAAGAGCCAGGGCACTCGGATCTTCCTTGCCACTTCCACGACGTTACCGATCCGGTTCATATCGTCGATCAAGGCGCGGGAAAGCGGAAATTGCGGCATCTCCCACATGCAACCCGCTCCCGGGGTGACATCGCTGAACTCGCGCTTGGCGAAGGCGGCGGAATCGGCCATTCCTGCCAGGGAGATCAAAAAATGAATCCGAGGATCCTGGCTCGCGCGTAGGACCCCCACGAGTGCTCCCAGGCTATGGCCCGCATAACCGACATGCCAGTCTCCCAGCGCATCCAGAACCGAGCCCAAGTCCCCTACTTCCTTGGTGGCGGTAAACTCCTCAAACTTCCCTTCCGAAGCCCCGTTCCCGGAAAAGGAAAAACGTAGAGAATGAATGCCATGGCGGGAAAGAGCATTGGAGAGCTCGATCAACATCGGCCTGTCCTTATGGGCGGTGATGCCATGGCCGATCACGACCAGGGTCGAATTATCGGGCGATCCTCCCTGGTAGGCGAAGTCGAGGCGTTCCCCTTGGGCATTGCGAATTTCGTTCGGAATCGATCGTTTCATAATCCCGTTTACCACGGTTGCGAGCAGGATCGCAACCACAGGGGCTTCTGATTTTCGAACGAAATTCGCGCTCGGCTCTCGCCTGTGTGTCTCACAAAGTTCGTACCCGAGGCGCGAGCCGATGGGCCTGGATGCAAGGCGGGGCGCAGGTTTTCCCCCGGAGCTGTATGACGACATACTGCACGGAGG
>NZ_CABFVA020000124.1 GCF_902143375.2 Methylacidimicrobium tartarophylax
AGGCCGCGCCGGGAAAGCGCGGCCTTCTTGCTGTGCAGCTTTGTGGCTCTCAGCCGTCGGCTTAGATGTCGTAATACATCTGGTACTCGATCGGATGCGGTCGGAGTCGTAAAGCGTCGTGATCCTTTTTACGCAGTTCCAGAAGCGTATCGATCACATCCTTGGTGAACACGTCGCCCTTGAGCAGGAACTCGTGATCCTTTTCCAACGCCTCGGCGGCTCCTCGCAGAGAGTCGGGGACGGTTGGAACTTTCTTCAGTTCCTCCGGCGGAAGCTCATAGATGTTCTTCTCCAACGGCTCGCCCGGGTCGATCCGATTTTGGATTCCATCCAAACCCGCCATCATCATCGCCGCGCAGGCCAAGTAGACGTTGGCCGCCGGATCGGGTGTACGGAATTCAATGCGCTTGGCTTTCGGACTCGGAGAATAGATCGGAATTCGAACCGAAGCACTCCGATTCCGCGCCGAGTAGGCCAAGTTGACGGGAGCCTCGAATCCGGGAACCAGCCGCTTGAAGCTGTTTGTCGTCGGGTTGGTGATCGCCGTCAGCGCCGGGGCGTGCTTCAGAATGCCGCCGATGTAGTGAAGTGCCAGTTCGCTTAATCCCGCGTATCGATTGCCCGCGAAGAGCGGCTTTCCTTCCTTCCAGAGCGATTGATGGGTATGCATCCCCGAGCCGTTGTCCCCGAAGAGCGGCTTGGGCATGAAGGTCGCCGTCTTTTCGAAGCGGCGGGCGATGTTCTTGATTACGTACTTATACGTCATCATGTCATCGCCGGTCCGAAGAAGGGTGTTGAAGCGAATATCGATCTCCGCTTGCCCGGCCGTCGCGACCTCGTGATGCTGCCTTTCCACGGAAACACCCAGATCTTCCAAGCAAAGCACCATTTGATCCCGCAGATCCTGGAGCGTATCCGTCGGCGGTACGGGGAAGTAACCCTCCTTATGTCGAATCTTGTGGCCTAAATTCGGTTCCTCGTCCCGCCCCGTGTTCCAAATCCCTTCGACGGAATCGACCTCGTAAAACGATCCATTGGACTGATTTTCGTAACGGACGTCGTCAAAGATGAAGAACTCGGCTTCCGGACCGAAGTATGCGCTATCCGCGATGCCGGTGGTCTTCAAGTAGGCTTCGGCACGAATCGCAATGCTTCTTGGGTCCCGAGCGTAGGTCTGGCGTGTGATCGGATCCGAAATCGCGCAGATGAAGCTCAAGGTCGGTTCCGCAATGAACGGATCGATGAAAGCCGTGTACGGATCGGGCATGACCAGCATGTCGGATTCCTGGATGCCACGCCAGCCTCGGATCGAAGAGCCATCGAACCCGAGCCCTTCCGCAAAGGCTTCTGCCGGCAGTTCGTTGATGCCCACGGTAAAGTGCTGCCATGTCCCCAACAGATCGCAAAACTTCAGGTCGACCAGGCGGGTATTGTGCTCACGCCCGAACGCCAACGCTTCTTCTCCCGAAGCGCATCGCTTGTACTTTTCGGCCATATCTGACTCCCTTTTCCTCTTGTATTGGATCGCATTCTCTCTAGGAGGAACTCTGGAATTGCCCCAGGCAAGATCGCCGGACATTCCGCTCCTCTTCTTGCGCTAGACCATCTGGATCATCCTTGTACCCACACTCTTAGCGCAAAACTATACAAAAAAAAGCCCGGCTCTTCCCGGACTTGGTGCATCGATGCGTCAACGTAGCGCCCCTTGCGTTCGTCACCATCCATGAGAAAACGCCACATGGAGCGCATCGGTAGGCCCGACCTGGATCATTCGACATGGGCCACCCCTCCGGAACGCAGTCAGGGAAGGGGGCGAGGAGCCCCGAATGGCCTAGATGGCATGCTCGTTTCGTTCCCCCGTCCGAATCCGAATCGCTTCGGATACGGGGACTACGAAAATCTTTCCATCGCCGATCTTGCCCGTTCTCGCCGCCTTGATAATCGCTTCGGTCGCCTTCGACAGCAGCGCTTCTTCCAGAACCACCTCGATCTTCACCTTCGGCAGGAAGTCGACGGTGTACTCGCTGCCCCGATAGATTTCCGTGTGCCCCTTCTGACGACCAAACCCCTTGACCTCCGCAACGGTCAAACCAGCAATGCCTATTTCCGTAAGCGCTTCCTTTACTTCTTCCAGCTTAAAAGGTTTGATCACCGCCTCGATCTTACACAGCGCCATGTTCTTCTCTCCCCATTTTCTTTTTCCCCCTCTGACATCGTCTACGGAGCGACCTAAAGCTTTTTGCTAACCGTCTTTCGCGACGACTGCAACACGAAAAGCATCTTTTATGCCACGACGACACCGTAGATCAGCCGGAAGATTATCGCGGAAGACCTCCGAAAGAAGCGCGGACCAGCCAAGCGGATGAAGAAAAACGGCCTTGGACCCAAAGGCAACACACCCCTAGTTATTTAACATAACACTTATTGTGCGAACTAATAAAGGGGCTGATGGAGTGGGCCCCCGAACCCTTCACGGGCTTCCCCTTTCTCGTTTTTAATCAGCCGCAGAACTCGGCCGCGGTTTTTGCTGAAGATCAGGCCGAGCGGCCGGAGTTTTTGCTGCCGCTTAGAAGTCGATCGACGCCGGGATCTTCAGTTCGATCCGCCGTGCTTCCAGCCCAAGGGCTCGCCACCAAGGAGATGAAGATGAAGATGCGGAACACTTTCGCCCGCGTCCTTGCCGTTGTTGATGATCACCCGGAAGCCCGTCTCCGCGATTCCCAGCTTCGCCGCAACCGTTGTAGCGACGACGAGCAGATAACCCAAAAGCTCTTGATCGCCTGCTTCCGCCGAGGAAAGACGCGGAATTTCTTTTTTCGGGATGAGAAGCGCATGGACCTTGGCGACCGGATGGATGTCGTGAATCGCGATGCAGCGTTCGTCTTCGTAAATCACGTCGGCCGGTAGCTCCCGGTCGATGATTCGGCGAAAGATGGTTTTCATAAGTATGGATTGTGGATTCTCTTACAAGAGTGGAAGCGTCTCATGCGTTGAGGCAGTCCGGTTCAGCTTTTTTACCGCATGGACGAAGTCGCTCGCGTCTCGGAACTTTCGATAGACGGAAGCAAAGCGGACATAGGCGACTTCATCGAGGGTTCTCAACTCTTCGACGATCCCTTCCCCGATTGCGCTCGAGGGAATCTCGCGGCCGTACGAGCGCACAAGATCGGCGATGACCCGATCCACGAGATCTTCAATCGCTCTGAGGCTGACGGGACGCTTTTCACAGGCCGTTTCAATTCCCCGGATCGTCTTCAGCCGATCGAAGATCTGGAAGCTGCCATCCCTTTTTTTGACCCGGAGCGCAAGCTGCTCGATCTCCTCGTAGGTGGTGAAGCGAGCCCCGCACTTGAGGCATTCTCGACGGCGGCGTACGACAGCTCCCTCGCGAAGCGGCCGGGAATCAACCACCCGGTCTTTTTGTTTTCCGCATTTCGGGCATTTCATCGTAGTGCGACCGCAAATAACGGAGTTGCTGTAGCCTGCACGGGAAGCTCACTCACTTTGAGTCTCCAAAACAGTACCTCCGCGTCGATCACACGGCCAGAGCAAAAGCCCCTACTCTGGCGTCTTAAAGACTCGTCGAGTGGGCGGATGTTTGCCGAGGCAAAGAATCCCCCGCACGGAAACGCTCATCTCTGGGAAGAGGCATACATCGGCTTCTCGATCCCAAGACCATGCCTCCATGCCGACTTTTCCCGACTTTTCCCAGGTGCAAGTTTTTCCCTTTTTCAGTGGAAAAGCGGCCTTCCGTAAGCTTAGTTGGAGCATGAAAATCAAGACGGCAAGTCTTTCGGTGGAACCGCTGCGCGTGCAAGAGGTCCTGCAACCGTCTATCTTGGGACTGGACGAGCCGGCCGCTCATGCGAAGGATCCCATCACGATCGATCTTTCCCTCTTTCTTGTCGATGATCTTGTCGTGGGCACGGGAAGCGTCGAAACTGCCGTAGAACTGCAGTGCGGTCGGTGCTGCCGTTGGCTGCACTGGCCGATTCGACTCCCGGATTTTCAAGTTCGACTGCGTCCCCCCCTGCCCTTGTGGATCGACTTGACACCCTTTGTCCGAGAGGACATCCTGTTGGCCCTTCCGATGATAGCGGTTTGCGACGAGCAGGCAGCGGGAAGCTGCTTCACGGAAGGGATTCGAGCACAGAACCAAGCCAGAGCAGAGCAATCGATTCACGGAAAGGACGTTTGGGGAATCCTGGAACGGTTCGAGCCAAATCGTTGATCCCGCCGAGTCGGCAAAGACCGTGCGATGACGGCAGATTAACGGACCCTCATTTGCCGTAGCGAACTTAAAAAGGAACGGACGGATTGACTTTCTTGATTGATCACGATTGTTCTCGCAATGGTTGCGAGGACCGTTATGGAACCGCCTCGACGCGCATGGAGATCCGAGTTCAGGAGCTATCTCTGATGCCGATCGTGGAAGTGCGAATGCTGGCTGGAGTGGAAAATCACCACAAACGCCATTAAATCTGAAAAGGAGATATTATGGGAGTTCCTAAGCGCAAGACATCGAAGGCTCGACTTCGCTCTCGAAAAGCGGCGAACCGGTGGACGCCCCCGGGACTTTTCAAGGATCCAAAAACGGGCAACTTACACCTTCCCCATTGCGTTGATCCCGCGACGGGAAGTTATCGCGATCGCCAGGTCATGACCCAGAAGACCGAGGAATGACCGGCCGCTAAGGGCGGATGAAGATCGCTTTAGACGTGATGGGGGGTGATTTTGCACCTCAAAACCCCCTTTTGGGGGCTATAGGAGCACTTCAAGCTTATCCCGACATCACCCTCCTGCTCGTCGGAGATCGTGATCAGATCGCCGAGGAGTTTTGGCGTCATGGAGGACGCCAATTTATCGACCGAGTTGAGTTCGTCCATACTACTCAAGTAGTGGCTATGGACGACCAGGCCATCGAAAGTGTGCGTCAAAAGCGGGACTCCTCCATCAGCCGCTGTGTTCGACTCGTAAAGGAAGGGAAAGCCGATGCCTTGGTTTCCGCCGGCCATACCGGGGCGGTGGTCGCGGCGGCAACGATCCTCTTGCGAACTTTGCCCGGCATTCCGCGAGCCGGGATTGCAACGGTGATCCCAACGGAACATAAGCGGTTTCTGCTCATCGATTCCGGCGCCAATATCGACTCCGATCCCACGCATCTGCTCGGTTATGCCATTATGGGCAGCATCTATTCACGAGAGTTGCTTCACGTCGCTAATCCCTGCGTGGGGCTTTTAAGCATCGGGACGGAAGACGCAAAAGGCAATGAACTGACGAAACAGGCTTTTAAGCTTCTGGCGCAGGCCGGGCTCAACTTCAGCGGCAACGTCGAGGGTCATGACCTCTTTGAAAATCCTGTGGATGTGGTTGTCTGCGATGGTTTTGTCGGCAATGTCGTGCTGAAAACCGCAGAGAGCATTGCGAAGGCGGTCATGCACTGGCTGCGCTCGGAGCTTGGACGAAATCCGATTCGGATGCTCGGTGCCTATCTTGCTCGCGGAGCCTTCTTGTCCGTAAAGCAGAAAGCCAGCTACGAGGAATATGGAGGCGCTCTTCTTCTTGGGATCAACGGAACGTGCATCATTGCCCATGGAGCCTCGACCCCAAAGGCGATTGGCAATGCGATTCGCATCGCGCGAGAAGCCGTCACACAGAACGTAAATAACAGAATTATTCAGGAGATGAGGCGCCATTGTGAGGCCGAGTCAGAAAACACAGCAGCATCGAGAGCCTAAACCCTCGATTGTCGGAACGGGCGCCTATCTGCCCGCGAAGGTTCTCAGGAATAGCGATCTCGAGAGCATGGTCGACACAAGCGACCGCTGGATCGTCGAGAGAACGGGTATCCAGGAGCGCAGAATCGCGGCCGAAAAGGAATGCCCATCCGACATGGGGACCGCGGCGGCGCTGATGGCCCTCGAACGAGCAGGTCTGACACCAGAGGATCTTGATTTGATCATCGTGGCGACGACGACGGCGGATACGCTCTTCCCTTCGACGGCATGCCAAATTCAGCAGAAGATCGGAGCTCGCAAAGTTCCCGCCTTCGACCTGCAAGCCGCCTGTTCCGGATTTCTCTACGGACTGGTCATGGCGCATCACCTAGTTGCGCTTGGTACCTATCGCACGATCCTCGTCGTGGGTGCGGAGAAGCTTTCCTCCATCGTAAACTGGTCGGACAGAAATACGTGTGTTCTCTTCGGCGACGGAGCCGGTGCCGTAATCATCCAGCAGTCTGCCACAGGAGGACGGCTGCTCGCTCATGATCTGGGAGCGGACGGATCCCAAGGACAAGTACTTACGGTACCGGCGGGCGGTTCCCGGCTTCCCATCACAGCGGAAAACGTGGGAGAAGGACTGCAGTTCATTCAGATGGTAGGCAAGACGGTATTCCGGCTCGCCATTGACGCCATGGAATCCACGGCAAGAACCTGCCTGAACAAGGTCGGCCTTCCGGTCGATAAGGTCGACTATGTGATTCCGCACCAAGCCAACATGCGGATTATCGAACTGCTGGCCACCCGTCTAGACCTGCCGCTCAAACGCTTCTTCATCCACCTGGAACGGTATGGCAACACTTCCGCTGCCTGCATCCCGATCGCCCTCCACGAGGCCCTGACCGCAGGGAACATCCAACCCGGTGAAAAGATCCTCCTGATCGCGTTTGGTGGTGGCCTCACCTGGGCCAGTGCCTTGCTGGAGTGGTAGCCCGCCGAACCGAAAGTGCTTCGCTGCGCGCCCGGTAAGGCTCGCTCTCCTCTCAGGGAAAAATCACTTCCGCCAGCCGATCAAACTGATCAAAGATGCCTCGCTGATACCGCCGGAAGCGGCTTCTCATCATCGTATCGGTCAGCCCCGGAATCTTTTCTTTCAGTGCGAGAGCGACCCCCAGAGAAAGGTTGTTCTTGTTGAGTTCGGCCACAGCGGAAGAGGGAGAAAGCAACGGGATGCGGACCGTCTCCGGTCTCCTCTTTTTCAGGAATTCGGCTCCCTCCTTTGTCTGCTCGAGCGCATCCATCTCCTTGCCATCCTTTTCATTTTTTGCGACGACGTACTGCAGCCGATCACCCAAGGAACTTGCCCATCGCAAAAGGACAACGACGGAATCGGGATCGGTGGTCACACAACCCCAGCCGACGAAGCGAACGGCTTCCCGCAGCTCGTCGAAGGGCACATCTTCAAACCATCGCAGCATCTCTTCTCCGCTCCCCGCGCGTAGATCCACCAGCACGACACGGTGGTCGCCGCTCTCCGCCATTCCTACAATAGAGTCGACGCTCCGGACGTTCCGTGGATTGACCAACAGCGATTCAGGAAAAAAGCGGTGAAACGAATGGTTCTCGTCGTCCGCATCCACAAGAAGGTGCGGGACGTGTTGACCGGCAAGATAGTCTGCCAAATGGCAAGCTAAGGTTGTTTTTCCAACTCCACCTTTGGTGCCAAGGATGATGTGTATTACGCTTTTCGCCATTGTCCGTCACTCCGAATGTCATCTGCCGTGGACTAGTTTCGTGGAGAGGGACCACGGCTTCGGCCCTTTTCCTTCATCGGCTTTTCCCTTGCTTCCTCTCTTTGGATGGGAGGCAGGAAAGTCAGCCCTTCGATCCGCTCAACGATTTGCTCCGGTGCTCTGTGAGCCGCTCGTCCCTTCGCCGCCGCCTTGGCAGCCGCAATCGCCCTTTCCAAGGAGCTTTCCGCTGACTGACCCTCCAGCTCCTCGGGACGAGGGGTCTCTACCGGCTTGGGTGCCTTTGCCTTGGGCTTTACCGCCCCGCTCGGCGAATCACCCTGTCCTTTCCCGATGGCATCGGGGTGAGGAAGCTCGCTGAATTTTCCTACTTTGGCCCATTTCCTGCGGACCTGAACAAAATTATACAAAGCATGTTGACTGACTTCCACGCCTTGCTCCCGCAGTGCCTCGGCAATCTCGCGCCAGCTTTTGCGCCTCTGACGCAACTCCCGGATCGTATCCCAGTAAGCTTCCAGCTTGCTCCGGTAGGGCTTGCCAGCCATGCTCGCTTTTGTAGGCCCCTGCCCTTCTCTCGTCAAAGGAAAAATGCTCCCTTAAAGCGAAAGCTGCGGGAGACCTTTTATTAACCATTGTACATCCATTATGCATCCATTAATGCGCCATCGATGAGAGCGCGCCTCCGCTCAGAACTTCTTTATCAATTCTTACCCTTGTACCCCCGGCCGGGGTGCGCTATCAATGGGAAGTGCGCCTTTATCCTGGAGAAGAGTGCGGGGTCTTTGCCGTATACGGTCATCCCAATGCCGCCACTCTTGCGACTTACGGACTCTATGCCTTGCAGCATCGCGGGGAAGAAAGCGCCGGCATCGCGACAGCGGACGGCAAGCGCCCCTTTCGGATTCACAGAGGAATGGGCCTTGTTTCGCAGGTCTTCGACTCGGCATCCCTCTCCTTTCTTTCCGGACAGATGGCCATTGGACACGTTCGTTATTCCACGACGGGCTCCAGCAATCTCACGAATGCGCAGCCGATCGCGGTCGTCTGCTCGCAAGGAGAGCTGGCTTTGGCGCACAACGGCGATATTGTCAACGCATCCGACCTTCGCGCGCGCTTGGAAGGTCGGGGATCGATCTTTCAGACGACCACCGATAGTGAAGTCATCTTGCACCTGATGGCGCAACGGGTCGGTAAGCCGGTGGAAGAGGCTTTTGTCTGGGCCTTGGATCAAACCGAAGGCGCCTACTCCCTCGTGCTCATGACGAAGGACAAGATCCTCGCGGCGAGAGATCCGCAAGGATTTCGCCCCCTGTCCTTGGGACGATTGGATGATGGCTATGTCGTTGCCAGCGAAACCTGCGCTTTCGATCTTCTCCATGTGGAGTTCCTCCGGGACCTTGCTCCCGGAGAGGTAGTCTCCATAGATGCAGAAGGGGTACATACGCTACGCGCGCCGAAGCCGCTGGATACCGCGGCCTTTTGCATTTTTGAATTTGTCTACTTTGCCCGGCCGGACAGCACGATTCATGGGGTAAACGTCAGCCAGGCCCGTATCCAAATGGGGCGTGAGCTGGCCAGACTCTATCCGGTCGAAGCCGACCTTGTCATCCCGGTACCAGACTCCGGTAATTATGCAGCCCTCGGCTTCGCGGAGGAAGCAGGCATCCCATTCGACTTGGCGTTTGTGCGCAACCACTACATCGGCCGCACCTTTCTCCAGCCTACTCAACTCATTCGAGACTTTAACGTCCGCATCAAATTGAACCTTGTACAAGAATCGGTTCGCGGGAAGCGGGTCGTCGTGGTCGACGACTCGATCGTTCGGGGCACCACGGCTCGCGCACGAGTCGCCAATCTCCGAGAAGCGGGCGCCGCGGAAGTTCACATCCGGGTCAGCTGCCCCCCTCACCGCTTTGCCTGCCATTACGGGATCGACTTTCCCGATCCCCGCTCCCTCCTGGCCAACCAGTTGCCGGTGGATCGCATCCAGTCGTACTTGAACGCGGATTCCCTCGGCTATCTCGATCTCGACGGTCTCCTCCGCGCATGCGGCTCACCGCAATCCGGCATGGGCTTTTGCTCCGCTTGTTTCACGGGCCGATATCCCGTCGCGTTTCACCAAGGATTGCACAAGGAAATTTTGGAGAGGAGCCAGTTGGCGCGGCTCGCTGCCAAATAGCGAGGCCTTCCTCCGTTTTTCCGGTTATGGATCGGTACAGCCAAGCGGGAGTCGACCTTGATCTGGCCGCCACGGTGAAAGCCGGCCTGCGCGGCATTGTCCAAAAGAGCACGCGGCCTGAGGTCCTCGGCGCAATCGGAGGCTTTGGCGGACTCTTCCGCCCGACCTTCTCGGCCTACCGAGAACCAGTCCTGGTTGCGAGTATCGACGGCGTGGGCACCAAGCTCAAGGTCGCCGCCCTCGCCAACCGCCACCAAGGCGTGGGAGAAGACCTGGTTCATCATTGCGTCAACGACATCCTAACGACTGGAGGAGAACCGCTCTTTTTTTTAGATTACGTAGGAACTTCTCGCCTCGATCCGGACAGCTTCCGGGACATTCTGCACGGGATGTCTCGAGCATGCCGAAGAATCGGTTGTGCTCTCTTGGGCGGAGAGACAGCACAAATGCCGGGAATGTACCACGATGACGAATACGATCTAGTGGGAGCCATTGTCGGCGTCGTGGACCGTCGGGCACTGCTCCCCAGAGAAGAAATGGAAGAGGGCGATCTTCTCATCGGCCTGCGTTCCAGCGGTCTTCACACCAACGGATATTCCTTGGCGAGAAAGGTTCTATTCGAGGAAGGGAACCTTTCACTGGCAGCGCGCATTCCTGGTTGCCGCCTCTCCCTGGCAGAAGAGCTTCTTCGGGTGCATCGCTGCTATCTGCCGGAACTTCGCCGGCTTCGTCGGCTTCGCCTCCCGTTGCAAGGAATTGCTCACATCACCGGAGGAGGTTTGCCGGAAAATCTCCCGCGCATTCTCCCGAAGCGCCTGGACGCTCGAATTGAGATCAAAAGTTGGCGCATCCCCCCTCTTTTTCGCTTTCTAACCAAGGTTGGACAAATCTCGCAGGAAGAAAGCTATCGGGTTTTCAACATGGGGATTGGGATGGTTCTGGTCGCGTCCGCCGTTCATGGAGAGAAGATCGCCCATGCGATCAACGGCCGAATCATCGGCAGGCTCGTGCCGGGCAAGGGACGCGTACTTCTCTGCTGACGGAACGCCCGAAGCTTTTAACGCACACCCTGTAACAAGGGAAAAAGAAAGCCCGTGACCCGGGACAAGGTCCCAAGAGAGAAGGTTTGCCTTTTCTAGATGGTGGAGGCGGAGGGAGTCGAACCCTCGTCTTCTCGTGGAACCTCGTTCGCTTCTACAAGTTTAGTGGCTCGATAGACGAACCGCGCACCGCCGCTAGCCAAGCCACCCGCGATGCGAGCGACACGCCGAGCTTTTTCTTACGGTCCGTTCATGGAACTCGTAACCATGAACAGATCGTCCGGCGATAAAACACATCTGCCTCGCCCGCACCGGCGCGATGCGAAACAAACGCTTGCTGTTTAGCGATTCGCTTAAGCAGCAAGGGCCAACTCATGGTCGGCAGTTATTTTCTTTGAGCGGGTTTTTTTACGAGGCCAACCTGCTCTCCAGCCCTCGACTTGCCACGAACGGGGATGCACGGGAATCGATTACCGTTTGCGCCCCCTTAATCCAATGCTTAAAGTTTACGGAGTGAAGAGCCGCTTGTCAAATAGAGGCGATGCTCCCCGCCCTGGAGATAAACAAGATCGGCAGACGACGTTCCCACCACAGATGGAGCTCGGTGAGCAGAAAGGGCAGCACTATGGTTGGTAATCCCAAATGGCCCCCGGGTGACGGCGAGAACGAACGCCGAATCCGGCTCGGTCTTCTTTTATGCTCCTTCGCGCTCTTCGTCCTATCCGTCATTCAATTCGCTCTCGGGCTGTTCGTCTCCCTCGGCTACCGGATCCTCTCGCACTAGCCTGCATGTCTCACAAAGTTCGTACCCGAGGCGCGGCGGATGGGCCTCGATGCAAGGCGCAACGAAGCAGACAGG
>NZ_CABFVA020000125.1 GCF_902143375.2 Methylacidimicrobium tartarophylax
CCCCCGCCGTGATCGACGAAAACGACGAAACGCCTCCCCGTCGGAATCACGGCATCGCTTCGCACGGCAATCTGCTCCCCGTAGTCGAGATGAGCCGTCGCGTCAGCGTACATTCCGGGACGTAGCTTGTGACCAGGATTGGATAGGATGATCCGAGCCTGCAGCCGACGCACCGCTTCCGTGAAATGGGGCTGCACAAAATCAATATGACTCCGGAACCGCTCTCCCGGGAGCGCGGGCAGAGTCACCTCGCAGGACTGGCCTTCCGAAATAAAAGGGGCTTGATCTTCCGAGAATTGCGCGAGCACCCATACCCGAGAGAGATTGATGAGCCGAAAGAGCGTCTGTCCCGCCGAGAAGCGCATCCCCTCGATCACGTTTTTCTCGTGTACATGGCCGGAGATGGGAGAGAGAAGATCGAAAGTGCCGCGAATGCCTTTCCCGGTACGGACGTCATTGGTCGACATACTCCAGGCATAGGTCTCGAGCTCCCGGATCTGCTCGTCGGTCAGATCCCAGACGCGGATCCGGTTCCGGATGTGCACGAACTGCTGATCGAGGAGAATCGGGTTTGCCTTTTGAATCAGCAGG
Source organism: Methylacidimicrobium tartarophylax (assembly GCF_902143375.2). GTDB lineage: Bacteria > Verrucomicrobiota > Verrucomicrobiia > Methylacidiphilales > Methylacidiphilaceae > Methylacidimicrobium > Methylacidimicrobium tartarophylax. The sequence continues at coordinate 592 of NZ_CABFVA020000125.1, forward strand.
CTCCTCCGCCAGGCGCGGTAGGCGCGGATGTAGTCCATTTGCGCTTGCACCCAGTTTTCCGAAAGGATCGTCGCGAGTCTTTCTCCCTTGTGGACTTCTTTCCATAAGTAGTTGGCATAGAGCTTGATCACATACCCGTCGCCTGCCTTGACGTTGATATCGACCTCCTTCGACTCGTCGACCGCCAAGATGGCGGGTGCGCGCAATTCCCGCACAAGATGCCGCCGCTCCACGACTCCCGTGCGGACTCCGATCGCTTGGAGCCGCTCGGCAGGAACGAAAAAGGGGCTCGTCTTCGGGGATGGCTGATCCGAGACCCCTTCTGCACTAGGAGTCGGGGGACCAGGAAGGGAAGTCTCTTCCGGTTTTTGGGTCGAAGAGGCATGCGCGTGAACGGCCACCAGATCCATACCGCAGATCGGGCATTTGCCCGGAACGGGAGAACGCACGCTCGGATGCATGGTGCAGGTGTAATAGAGAATCCTCCCCTGCTCCTGTGGGCCTGCGAGCGACCAAGTCCCGAACCAACCCGACAGGCAGAGCGTCAGAAGGAGGGCTGGAATCGATCGGCTGCTGTTCACGGATGGGGAGAAACCGGCTCTGGTCTGGTCAAACACCCCTTGGGGCAGAAACCCTCGCCCGCCTCCCGCAAGGACGACGGCTTCCCTTCTCTCATCCTCAATCCACACCGGGGTCGCGCAGCGCCACCGGAGGATTCCAGAGGAGCTCCGCCCCGAGAAAGGCTTCTCGCGCTCCCGTCGGTTGCCGAAGCTGCCGCAGGAAGGCCGTGGTCGGAAGAAGCTCTTGTGTGAGGCGAGGCGACTTCGGGAGGATTACCGGTGGCCGGAGGGGCGATCCCTCGTCTTCCGAACGAAACTCTTCGCCCATGGCAAGAGATTTTTCCCGATCCATCGGAACTCCGAGGCTCGGAGTTTCTGGACCTTCTCCCCGAGGAAGCCCTGGCCTAGGCTCCTCTGGCCGCGCTTCCGGAATCCGAGTGGGGGAAGGTCGCGACCCTGGCTGGTTCGGTGGAAGCGGCTCGACTTTCCCCCGGCGGTAGGCGAGAGCCGTCTGGACCGCCAGCAGGAGTAAGATGCCCAGAAGAGTGCCCCATTCGGTCGAAAAAGAGAACCCTGCTCCCAGAATGGGAGCGATCCCTTCGCCTTCCTGGAGCCAGCCGGTCATCCGCTTTCCGTTTTCCCTTTCCAATTAAGAAGAAGGCACGCTTCCCGACGTCGTCCCCGAAGGTTCGCCCGCGATGTTCGAGCGCATTGCCGTATCGGCCTGGATGTTGCGCAGACGGTAGTAGTCCATCACCCCGAGATTCCCTTTCCGAAAAGCATCCGCCATGGCGAGCGGAATCTCGGCTTCCGCCTCGACGAGCTTGGCTCGCATCTCCTGTTCCAGGGCCACGGCCGCCGCGCGTCGCACTTCGGCTTTGGCTTGCGCAACCCGTTTGTCCGCTTCCGCCTGCTCGGCCTGGAGCTTCGCCCCGATGTTGTCGCCAATGGTGACTTCGGCGATGTCGATCGAGAGGATTTCGAATGCGGTTCCTGAGTCGAGGCCTTTTTGAAGGACCGTCTTCGAGATCCGATCCGGATATTCCAAGACCTCCTTGTAATTGAGCGCTGACCCGATCGTCGTGACGATGCCTTCCCCCACCCGAGCGATGATCGTCTCCTCGGTCGCTCCTCCGACGAAACGCTCGAGATTGGTGCGAACGGTGACTCGGGCTCGCGCTTTCACGGAAATTCCGTCCTTGGCCACGCCGGTAATCGTATTTTGCCCCGTCGCCGGATTCGGACAGTCGATTACCCTGGGATTGACGCTGGTCCGCACCGCCTCGAAGACGCTCTTCCCGGTGCCGATCGTAGCTAAGTCGATCGCACACGCCCGGTTGAAATCGAGGATGATTTGCGCTCGATCGGCGGCGATCAGGGCGCGCACCACCTGCTCCACGTTGCCGCGCGCCAAGTAGTGGGATTCCAATTGAGCCGTGCTCAAATCGATGCCGGAACGGACCGCCGTGATCCGATTGTTGACGATGAGCGAAGGAGGGATCCCGCGCAACCGCATGGCGACCAGATTGAACAGGCTCACCCACGCCCCGGAGATAAAGGCGCGAACCCAAATCCCCAGGAAATTGATCACGAGAAAGGCTCCAACGAGCCCGACGACGGCCAAAAGACCGAGAAAGAAAAGGGAAATCACGGGCTCATCCTCTCGTTTACCGCCTCACAATCCAATGGCCGTCACGCCACGCGACTACCCGGACTTCGCACCTTCGTCCCGAAATCCGCTCTCTGCAACGATCTCTGTCCGCTTCTTCTCGAATAGGGCGAGCTCAATGGGATGGCAAGGCGAAAGGAGAATCCCCTGTCGGCTACCCGCTCGGTGGACGGGCCGGCAGCAGCCAAAACAGAAGGGCGGTCATCTCTCCTCGTCCAATGCCTCGACGACGACGCGGACTCCCTCCGTCGAAACGATCCGCAGCCGGCTACCCGCGGGAACAAAAGCCCCCGAGGTCACGACGTCGACCTGCTTTTCTCCAAAGCGCGCGGTGCCCGCGGGCCGCAGAACGGTAAGCGCGACCCCTTCTTCACCGGGCCGCACGCGAGGAACCGTCTTTTCCGCGGAGATCCCTTCGGGGCCCAAGCTCAAACGCCGTGTCGGTAGGAACCGCGCGGCAATCGCGCCCAAGGCGAAGGCTCCCAACGCGGCCAGTGTAAGGGAAAGGAGCGGCTGGGCGAGCCGCTCGGCTCCGATCCAGACCGCCTCTTTGGGATACCGATCGACCATAGCGAAGAGTAATCCCATGACGACGAGCATCAATCCGACCATCGTGGGCAGAAGAAGGCCTGGCAGAAAGAGGAATTCGAGAACGATTAGCCCGACCCCGGCAAGGAAGAGAAAGAGCGGTTCCCAACCGCTCAAGCCCGCGAGATAGTGACCAAAGAAGTAGAGGAGAAAACAGAGCAAGGCCCCCCCGCCAAAAAGTCCAAAAGAGCCGCCGGTCTTGATCTCCAGGTAGCCCAACAGAAGGCCGAGCCCAAGCAGCAGCGGACCGGCGGCCATCAGGGCGCGGGCAAGCTGCTCAAAGCCGGTGGGGCGCAACTCCTGCAGGTGCGTGCCAGGGCCACCGATCTGCAGCACCAAGCTCTGCAGATCTGCGACGCTACCTTCGGAAAGCAACGGTTCCGGTGGATGGCCGTAGCGACGCGCCGCCTCGGTATCCGTCAGCGTCAGCACCTTCCCTTTCGGGAGAAGCAGAGCTCCCTCGATCACAAGGCCGCTTTCCCGATCCACCATGGCTTCGAATACCGCCGGATTATGGCCGTGACGCTGCGCCGTCGCCCGCACCAGCGCCTCGTAGGCCGAAAGAATCTTCTTCTCGTAACTTTCGGGAATGTTCTGCACGGATCCTCCGCCGGGAGAGGCGAGAACCGGAGTCGCAGCTCCGATCACGGAGCCGGGAGCCATATAAATATGCCGAGTCGCTGCCGCAACGAATGCGCCGGCCGAAAAGGCCTTCGGATCGACAAAGGAATAGGTGGCCTGCTGATTCGGAAAATGCTCGAGGATGCGAATCATCTCCTCCATGGCGTCCGCTCGGCCTCCGGGAGTATCCAAATCGAGGACGAGTGCGGCGGCACCCTGGGAGACTGCTTCTTTCACCCCTCGACGCACCAAGTAGACAAGAGCCGGTTCGATTTCACCATGCACCGGAATCACGTAGATGAGATTGCCCGCCTGGACGGCGGCGGCTTGGGCGAGGAAAGCAAGGACCCCAAAGAGCTTCCAGGAGAGGCTCAATCCGGCACCGCTCCGCATAAGCTGTGCTCCACCTTCCAGCAAGGAGTCGCGGACGTCAACCCCGGGCCCAAAGAGTATTGACAGGATTCGGCTTCTTGCGCGAGGCTTCTCCCCGCATCCGGGCAGGCGAATGACAACTCTCTTCCCCTCTCTGAGAGAGTCAGCTTTCTCAAGGAAGAGATCTATCCTTATCGCGTCACTGCTTTCCCTATGGCTCGCGGGGCTGCTCCCGGCGTTGGCTATCGAGGAATCGGCGAGTGCCAACTCCTCTGGGACGGCAACCACCGGAGGCCAGAGTTCCTCGAACCAGAGTTCCTCAACCCAGAGTTCGTCGAGCCAGAATGCGCAAGTCGCAGAGTTGATCAAGCGGTTGGAGGATCAGGGGATTCCGGTCCAGGCGAACACCAAGGGGATCGTTCTCTCGGGATATGTGGATGCGAGCTACACCTACAACGCGATCAACGCGCCTTCGTTTAACCAAGTGCCTGGGTTTACGCCGCCTCCGGGCTATACAGGGCCGACCAATGCGGCGGGGAGGGCCTTAGGGTATCCGGCGATTCCCGGGCGGGAGCCGGTGGATGGAATTCCTGGCGGGGGCTTCAACATGAACGCCTTCAAGCTGGCCTTGGAGAAGCCGTTGACCGACGAGAACCGGTGGCAGGCGGGGTTTCGGGCCGATCTGATCGTGGGGCAGGACGCCTCGATCGGGGCTCCGGACGCGATCGGGGGTTTGGGGACCAACGCGAGTGCGCTGGCTCTCTTCAACACCTCGAGCTTCTGGTTGGAGCAGGCCTACGTGGTCTTCCGGGTGCCGGTGGGCAACGGGCTCGACATCCGGATCGGGAAGTTCGTCGATCCGGCAGGCTACGAGGTGGTGGAGCGGCCGGTGAACTTGGACTTCAGCTACGGGTTGCTCTTCAGCAACCTCTTGCCGACGACGCTGACGGGGATGCAGGCGATCTACCACTTCGACGACCAGTGGTCGACGAGGTTTGGGGTGGCTGACGGAGGCTTCGACGTCTCCCGCGGAGGCTATAACTACTACGGGTACCTCAACAATACGATCGATAGCAACGCAGCTTATCTGCTCTTTTGGAATGGACAGTGGGAGTCCAAGGGCAAGAACGCCATCTTGAGCGCGACGGCCATGTACGGCTTCAACGGAGTCAATCCTCCGGGCTTCGGCGCCTCTCCGATCGACGGGATGGCCCAGCCCTACGGGATCGCGCAGGGGATTCGCGGCGAGGGGACCTTCAACCAGAACAACGCCTTTTTCCTGGGCGATGTCTGGGGCTCCTGGGCGCCCAAGTTTGCCCACGACAAGCTGCTCCTGGGCTTCGAGTTCACCGGAGGCTTCTACAACAATGACGTCAGCTACGTCTCCCCCGCGGTCAGCGGGCTGCCCGTCGGCCTCTACAGCGGTCCCTCCAACTGGTATGGCGCCGCCCTCCACGCGAAGTACCAGTTCAACTCGATCGTCAGCCTCTCCCAGCGGGCCGAATGGATGCAGGCGGGCTGGAACAGCATCCTCGCCGGCCACAACGCCCCCACCGATATCTGGGAATATACCGCTACTCTAGCCTTCGACCTCGCCGATAACTTCATGATCCGGCTCGAAGGAAGAATCGATTGGGGCCTCGGGGTCATGGCCTACTACGGCTATCCCTTCCAGGGAACCACCTCCCCAAGTGCCCTCCTCTCCTCCGCCAACGGCCCCATCTTCCTTGGCGCCCTCGAATTCGTCTACAGCTACTA
>NZ_CABFVA020000126.1 GCF_902143375.2 Methylacidimicrobium tartarophylax
GCCCACTGGGCCTGCCGCCGCACTGATGCTGCCGCCCAGGGTTACGTTGCCGCCGCGCGCAAACGCCAGGATCGCCTCCTGGGTATTCAGGACGAGCACGAAGTCGGTCATATTGCCGCCGACCTGGAAGCCGAATCCGAGACCGCCTGTGGCGATCGCCGACGGTCCCGACCAGCCGTGTTCGGTCCTCGCGATCACCAAGCCCCTGCCGCCCCGCACACTCACCAGAAATCCCGCCTTGATCACCGTGAGGATGGCCAGGCCCTTGGCATTGCGGAAGATCGCCGGGGGAATCTCTTCCTCGGGAAGCGACTTGAACCCGCGGATGATGTCGGCCGATTGAACGACGCTATCCTGGAGATCCCAAGCCCAGGATCGCCCCGTCCCGAGGGCGACCCAGAGCAAGAACATCGTCAGGATTCCGGCTGCATCTCTCTTCCTCACGATCCTCCTCCCCTCGTTTCCGAAACGGCCCTCGCTCGCGAGTGTAGCATCCTTATCGACTCCCGAGACGCGGAAGGCAAGAGCGAGCCAGCCGCCATTCCTCACAAGCCTTCTCCTGCGGCTCGCCTTGCATGAGGCTCCCTCGCTCGTTTTTCTTTTCTTGCGGCCCAAAACGGCGCAGACTCCGGTTACATTCGAGTTCTCCTCGAGGTTGCGCGTGAGCCTTCTTCTTCCGATCCTCCTGACGCTCTTCTTCCTCTTCGGAGCCGAGAAGTCTTCGGCTCAAACCGACGCCCAGCCCCTCGTCTTCCAGCCGACGCTTGAGGAGAGCACCCGGGTTCGGGCCATCGCCCAACCGGTCGCGCAGACCCTCCTCCGGACGATCCGGGAAGAACTCACCCATGCCTTGGCGAAAGAGGGGCCGGTCGGCGCCATCTCGGTCTGCCAGATCCAAGCGCCGGCCCTTACCCAGCAGGTGCGCGACCAGGCGCGCCCGCCCGGTGCTGTTTTCTCCTTGAAGCGCACCTCCAACCGATTGCGCAATCCGGCGGATGCCCCGGACCCGGCGGAACGGCAAGCTCTCCAGATTTACCTCGAGGCGGAGGCACGGCACGAGTCTCTCCCGCCGGATCTTCTGCAGAAGGTGGTGACGGAGGGCAAGACGACCTACCGCTACTATCAGCCGATCCGCGTTGCCGCACTCTGCCTTTCGTGCCACGGGGATCCGGCCACCCTTTCATCCGGAGTGAAGACCCTGCTCCGCGAGCGTTACCCGCAAGACCAAGCGGTCGGTTACAAGGACGGGGACTTCCGCGGCCTCGTCGTCGTGGGTTTGACCCCTCCCTGAACCCTCCCCCCCTCCGCACGCTTCCAAGCCCGGTGAAGATCCTCACGCGCTACCTCTTCTCCTCTTTTCTCAAGCCTCTTCTCTTTTCCATCCTCGGCTTCCTCTCGCTGCTGGTCCTAGCGGACCTTTTCGGCTCGCTGGAAGACTTCATTACGAACAAGACCCCCGCAGCGATCGTAATTTCCTACTACACCGCCTTCCTGCCGGCGGCTCTGATCATCGTCGCCCCGCCTGCCACTCTCTTTGCCGCCCTCTACTGCCTGATGCAATTTCAGCGGCACAGCGAGTTGATCGCGATGCAGAGCTGCTGCGTTCCCCTCAGCAGAATTTTCCTTCCCTTCCTTGTCGTCGGCATCGGGCTGACCGGAGTGCTCCTCGCCGTGCAACTCGGTCCCGGCGGAAACTCCCAGGCCAAGCGAGACCAGATCATGGAGCAGATCAAAGGGAATCGCTCGGTCTCCACCTCGGTCCGCGGGATGATCTTCCGGGAGGAAGTCCATCATCGGACTTGGTATTTTCAGGAGATCAACTTGGCGGCCAAGGAAGCCTACAACCTCGAGGTCATTGTGCAGAACGCCCTCGGAGTCGATCAGAAGAAATATTTCGCCCGCCGGGGCCGGTGGCAGGACGGACATTGGGTTCTCACCGACGTCAACCGCATCGACTACGATGCCGCGGGAAATTTCCGCAACTCTACCCGATTCCCCGAGCTTCCCCTGCCTTCCTGGGATACTCCCCCTCACCGCATGGTGGCCCTCCAGACCAAGCCGCGCGACCTCGATGCCCGCGAGCTCTGGAAGCTGATTGAAAAGCCGGGACATCTCTCCCCACGCACCCTCGCCCCTTACAAGATCCAGTTTTACAATCTTTTCGCCGAACCCTGCTCCGCCTTCGTCCTCCTCCTGCTTGGACTCTCGGAGGGAGCCCGGCTCAACCGGAGGCACCCGACTGCGGGTGTCTTTCATGCGATCTTCATTCTGATTGCCTTCTTCCTCATCTATCGATTCTTTCTGATCCTCGGCCAAGGCTCCCGTCTTCCCGCGCCGCTTGCCGTGAGCATCCCGCTCGCCGGCTTTCTATTCTTCGGGCTCTCCCGGTTGGCGCCTCTCTTCGGCATCGAGCCCCGACGGCTGCTGGCGGGGTAGGTCGGCATCGGCATGTCTCGCCAACGTCATACCCGAAGCGCGGCGGATGGGCCTGCAAGCTGCAAAAGAACGCTTGCGAGAGGTGCGGGTCAGTGGAAGTTGCGCAACCAGACAAAGAGACCGACGCCAAAGAAGATGGCGATCCAGGTCAGGACGATCGCCAGCGCAAAGTCGGAAAGACGGGCCACGGTCTTGCCGGCCACGTAGGGTCCCTCCACCTTCCCGGCCTGCCAGAGCATTGCGATCAGGAACGCCAGAGCCAGGCCACCCACCCCCAGAAACGTGGTAAAAAACAGGAGAGTCGAAGCTAGGTCAAGGTTGACCTTGTAGCTCATCGGATCGTATCCGAGCGGCAGGAGCGCTCCCAAGCGGATCTCTTCCCGGGCGATTCCAACGACCAGGGTAGAGACAACGAAGAGGCCCTGGTAGAGATATCCCTTGCCGGCGAAGGCCTCCGGCTTTCCCCGCCAGAGAAGGATGAGGAGGGAGAGCAGCGCAATCATCGTCATCCAGAGAAAGGGGTGGGCCGCCGCCTTCTCGACGCCCGCAAACCAAGTGATGGCGAGAACGACCTGGCCCAAAAAGCCCCAGCGAGCCCACTGCCAGCCGATCCTTCGGCAAAGCTCCCGATAGGGGGCCGGAAAGTCGCTTCGCAGGCGGAAATAATCGGCATACGCCAGAAGGAAGATGCCGATCCCGGCGGCGGCTGCGGCGAAAAAGAAGAGGAACCGGGGGAGGGAGAAGGCATGGACCTTGAGGCCCGACATGTCGGGGATACCTTGCGGCGCGTACCACTCGAGCCACTTGGCAGGCAGGATCGATTGGATCGAGAGAACGTGCATGACGAATCCGTTCAAGGCGAAAAGGAGGATAGCCGCGATCGCCCAGAGAAGCTCGCCTGCGGAAGCCCCCTCCTTGTTACGGAAGGAAAAGACAAACCAGCAGGTGTAGCCCAGACCGAGGGCGTAGATAAATCCCATGACCCATGCGGCCGAGAGGACATTCGACGCATACCACATCGGATCGTAGATGACCTGCGTGAAGAGCAGCGGAGCCACCCCCAACACGATCGCCAGGGAGAGGGCGATCTTGGTCACCTGCGTCATCGCCCGGGAAAGACGACCCCACAAAGGATCCTTCCGCCGGAGGAAGGCCGCGATCGCCAGGGTCCCGCCGCCCAGGACCAGGTTGACGAAGAGAATGTGCAAGGCCCAGGTAAGCACCATGAGCCACTGAAAAAGGACCGGAGGTGCGGGAATCCCGGCGGGGTCGCGCAGAACGTTGAGGAACGTTCCCAGGTCGGCGTGAGGGGCGGTCTGCATGGTCTTCTGTCTCCTTTCTTCTCGGTCTTAACGGGGGTTCGGCGATTTCGCGCCCACGGCGGAAAGAGAAGTCGGGGCTTCGGAGGCGTGAGCAATGAAATAGGCGAGCGCCTCCCTCTCCTTTTCGGAAAGCGGGATCGCGGGCATGTAGGGAATCGCCCCGGTGTAGAGGGGCCCGTCAAGAAACGCCCGAACCACCTGCGGATCCGTCGTTCCGCCGAACTTCGCCGGCAAGGGGCGCAAAAGCCCGGTCTTTTCGAGACTGTGGCAGTTGGCGCAGGCGATCGCGGCAATGACCCGGCCGGCCTCCAGCCGGTTCTGCGGCGTGATCTCCTTGAGAGCCACGGGAACGAAGGGGTGGAGAGCAAGCAGGCCGTGTTCTTGGATGGCCGGGAGCTCCGCCCGGATCCCCTTCCCGGGCACATCCCGGGAGATCACCTGGTTCCCGTAAATATATTGGCCTGCCACATAGGGCTTGCGCAGGCTTTCGCGGGACCGCTCTTCCGGCCAGAGACCGAAGAGAAGCAGGAGCAGAGTCATTAGAGCGGCCACCGGCGAGGGCAGCCAGGAGGGTTTCCAAGCGAGCCACGCGAGGTAGAGTGCGGTGACCCCAAGCATTCCGATCAGGAATTCTGAGGTGTGGGCGGGGAGCCGGGCCGCCAGGATGATTTTCGCGGTCGGAGGCAGAGTTTGGACATACCAGAAGAAGAGAGGAACGAGCGCAGCCAATCCGACGAATCCCATTTTCGCAATGAAACGGGCGATCTCGGTCCTCCGCTCCTTCTCCCTGACGCCGGCGACGACGATACTCCCGACCACCGCCGCCGCCACGCACATGAAGGCGGCCCGCATCGACATCTGGGCGAAGATGTTCAGGTTATAGAAGGCGTCGAGGACGGATCCCGTCCGATACCAGCGCTCCCCTCCCGGCCACATCATGAAGGAGAGGATCCCGATAATCAGAAGCAGGGTTTCCAGGGAAGCGATGGCGAAGAGCCAGGTGAGCTTCAGATGGGTCTTCGCGTCGATCTTGCCGATCGTGTAGACCAGGGCGTAGACGCCGATCACCTCCGTGACGAAGAAGACCCATTCGGTGGCCCAGACCCAGACGAAGTTATGAATGAGGCCGGAGATTCCGCGCGGGCTGGCCACCGTGGTCGAATACCAGATGCCGGGGCCGGTAACCGATCCCCAGATGTAGGAGAAGACCAGGAGGAAGACCCCGTACCGGCGGATGTAATCGAGCAGCCAGGGTTTGTTCTCCCGGTACGCCTTGGTTTCCAGAAGAGCGAAGAGAAAGGAAGCTCCGATCGACGTATGGGAAGCCAATATATGAATGGTTCCCGTGATGCCCATCACCCATCCCGATCCGATGTACGGCACATACCACGTCGGATACATTCCCAGGCTTTCCATCGCAAATCCCTCCAGCGGCCCCTCCGTCCGCTCACTTGTTATTACTTGTTATGACAACGTAGGCATCCGGTCGAGAGGTGTCAACCCACGCTGCCTACGCATGCTCCCGTTGTGACGGTTTTTTCGCCCGTATCGCCGACACCGCACGGGGAGGATCAAAGATCGGTCAGAGAAGCGGGAGCCCGCGAAGAGACGGCCCGCTTTCCTCTTGGGGATTGTTTCTTGGGGGTTGTCGATTCCCGGAGGCGGGTTTGCGAGCCTGCCTGGCGCAAGATCCAGTAGCGCAATCCATCGTCAACAATTCGCAAGAGAACGATAGCGGATTATCATCCACTTCTTCTACTCTGGGGTCTCATGAGGCCTCGGCGGCGGAAATCCAGACTTTCCCCGCCTCCCTTCCATCCAGGCTCCAAACTCTTCCGCAGTTCGGCTGCCGCACTCTTCTTCCTCCTCTGCGGAAACACGGGTTACGGAGCGCCCTTCGAGCCGTCCGCTCCCTCCGCGGAAACTCCGGCCATGCTTCCCGAAGTCTCCGTGACCGCCACGTCTCCCCCCGAATCGGACGTTCTGCCGACCGACAGCTCCTCGGTCTACGGGCTGGATCTTTCGGTCCTCGACACCCCGCGGCAGGTGACCCCGATCAACCAGACGATGATGCGCTCCTCGGGCATGACCGCCCAGGGCTACATCGATCCCTTGAGCACCGCGTTCCTGATCCCGGGCGCCATCAGCGAAAACAGCGGAGGGATGATGGCCGCCCCTTCCGTCCGGGGCATGGCCGCACAGCCCTACATCAACGGCATCCAGTTCACGGCTCTCGAAGCGGGCATGCCGCTGACCCCCTTCAACTGGAACATGGTCGAGTCCGAGGACATCACCGAGGGGCCGGCCAATGCCGTCTTCGGCCAGGAGCAGGCGGCCGGCGGAACGGTCAACTACATCACCAAGCAGCCCTATTTCGACCGCTTCCGCGGGCAGATGTGGGATACCACGGGCATGTACGAAAACTATATGTGGGGAGCCGACATCGGCGGTCCGATCGACAAGGAGCACAAGGTCGCCTATCGCTTGAGCTACATGGGCATCGAGAACGGAAGCTACTACCAACCCGACGTCCACAACGACCAGCAGAACGTCTATCTTGCCTTGGGCGCCCGGCCCACGGACAACTACTCGGTCGACTTCTATTCGGATTTCGGAACTTACGACTTCACCCCGATGATGGAGTGGATGAACCGGCCGACCAGCTCTCTCATCCAGGACGGCCTCTACAACACCGGATCCCTCCCCGTCTCCCAAGTCCAGGTCGGAACGGTCAACAATCCCGGCTTCGCCTCCTACGCAGGCCCCTTGGAGCCGATCAGCCGCAGGATGATCGCCAACAACCCCGAGTCCCAAGGGCTCGGCTACACAGGATTCGTCCAGCTTGTCCAGCGGCTCCAGCTCGGGGAGGGTATCCAGCTCCGGAACAACACCTTCGCCTACTACGGACGCAATTCGGTGGTGGCTCCGTCCGCCTACTATACCGAAGTGGCCATGGGGGATTACGAAATCGACAACCGCACCGAACTCCTCGCCCAGTTCGCCACCCCGATCGGCCAATCGAAGGAAAGCTCATCCCCAGGAGGCGGGCTGCTCGGCAAGCTCCTGCTCCAGCACCAGATCGATACCGGAGTCGAATGGGGATTCGAGCACAACCTCGATTACGAATCCCAAATGTGGTTCGGCAACTCGAACGCCTGGGACATCCTCCGCACCAACCCGACGAGTTGGAATCTCACCCAGACCGCATTCTTCCAATCCCTGATTCGCAATCCCTCCGCTCCGGGAGGCGGGGAGTGGCCGATTCCGGGAAAGCCCGGCGCCTACTTCGAGCCGCTCAACGGAAGCGCCGGAACGACCGACTCCAACTACTGGACCCTTGCCCCCTTCTACCAGCATGATCTCCAGATCACCGATAAGCTCTCGCTGCTCTTCGGCGCCCGCGCCACTACCTATTTCGTCTCGAGCCAGACCCCACCCGGGACCCCGCCCGAGCTCTTCGTCCAAGCGCAAACCATCCAAGAGCTTCCCATGGTGAACGCGAGTGCGGTTTACAAGATCTACCCCTGGTGGACCGCCTATTTCACCTACAATTGGATGTATGTCGCCAACGTGGGGGCGGTCGGTGGGTTCAATGTCTACCCGAGCGGCCTCCCCAACAGCTCGTTCGACTTGCAAGAGCAGCTCTTCGAGGGAGGATTCAAATGGAGCCTTCTCCACAACAAGCTCTATGCCTCGGTTGCCGGCTTTTCGCAGCAAATCCCGCTCTTCAACTTCGTGGATGTCTCGCCTACTCCGGCGACCGTCACCGGGCTGGAAGCCAACCTCACCTACCAACCCGATCGTCACTGGTGGATGCGCACGGGTTACTTCTTTGCGCGCGGCGTCGAAGACTGGTCCGGCTTGCCCTACGGCCCACCCATGTCGCAGACCTACTCCACCGCCCTCGCCCTCCAGGCCAACCTTCCACTCAACAATAACGGTAGTTACCCGCCCGGCGCCTATCCCTTCATCGGCTGGCCCCAGCAGGTCATCAACGCCATGGTCACCTACCAGGCCGATTCGGGCTTCGGGGCGACCGTAAGCGCGCTCGTGATGAGCCAGCAGTTCCTCGGCTACAACTATGCCACGGCGATCCCGTGGCAATATCTCCTCAACGCCCGGATCTTCTACGCCCAGCCGAAGTGGGAAGTCTCCCTCTGGATCTACAACCTGACCAACGAGCCCTACTGGCTCCCCTACGCCATCGGCTCGATGCCCGATCGCACCAACGACTACGGCGGCATCGTCGCGGGGCTCCCCTTCTGGGTCCAGGGCACCATGGCCTGGAAGTTCTAGCCCGACCTTCTCACGGTCCGACCGGAGGATTGCCCTTTCGGACAGGCCGCGGGCGGAAGCCCGTCAGTTCCGCCAAGGTTTCCGGCATCAGGATCCCCTCGTATTTTCGATCCCCGATCGTCCAGGTGGGAAAGATCCGGACGCCGATCTCCTTGCAAGGCGCAGCCATGGGGCCCCCTCGTCCGTCGGGGGCGCAATCAACAAAGGGGAGCAGCTCCTCGGCCTTTCCAAAGAGCGCACGCTGCAGGCGGCAATGATTACACCAGGTCGCTCCGTAGAACTTGACCCCGCTCTTCTCCAAATGTTTGGCCAGATCCTGAAGCCAGAGAAGATCCTCCCCCTGCTGCCTGGCAACCATCGCGACGCGGGCCTCCCGTTCGCTGCGGACGGCCGAGAAGTGGAACCAAGCGGCGGAGGAGCCCCCGGCGACAAGGACAGCGGGCAGCAAGACCAACCAGAAACGGCGGCCCGGCTTGGCCCCCGGCGTCACCAGAAGCAGGACGAAGAGGGCCAAGAGAAGGCCCGCCGAAGTCAGGCAATAAGGACAAGTCGCTCCAAGCACGAAGAGGGAAACCGAGACAAAGAGGGCGCTCCAGAGCAGCCCGAAGAGGAGCAGGCCGAGCGCCCATCCTCGCCGATCCACCGTCCAGCCCCGGCACGAGAGAGCCACGAGCGCCGCATAAAGGCCAAACCCGTACAAGCTCACCGGCTGGCCAAAAAGCTTCGACCAGGCGCTCGTCAAGACGGTTCCGCAACCCCCATCGGCACCGCAGCCCGCAGGAAGCTTCCCCCACCAGTGCAGCCCCGTTAAATAGCCGGCCAACACCATCCCGGCGAGGGAGACTCCCACAAAGAGCGGGCGAAGAATGCGCGCCGCCCCGACGACTGGTTCCGAGGAAGATCTATCCGACATTCCCTTCCTTCCTTGCCCCTTCGCCGATTCGGACGGGGGCGCTCTTCGGCCCCTTCTTCTCGGATCTTGCTCCGTCCTGGGCTCGCCCGCCGGGCGGGGGACGGTTTTCGGGCAACACCCGCCGCAAGGAGCTCGCCGCCCCAAAGCGGATCAGGGCTCCTCCTGCCCCATGCTCGCCAAGCCCTTCGGCAGCTGGTACCCCGGCTTCCGGTTCTCCTCGGTGAGCCACTCCTCCAAAAATTCCTGCTGACGGCTTTCGCGAAGCCCTTCCTCGATCTGACGCCGGAGCTCCTTGCTTTCCGGAACGGCGGGACCATCCCGGGCCTCCAGGTAGACGAGGATCGCGCCACCCGGAACCGGCGTAAAAGGGCTGAGGTCTCCGGGATCGAGGAGATGACTCACAAGCGCGATCTCCGCCCCATCCCGCAGCTCCTTCGAAGGTTCGGCGGGGACAAAATGGGTCAGGGTTTCCGCCGCCAACTTCTTTTCCCGGACGAGATCGCCAAAGGGCTTTCCCGCCGCCAGATCTTTCCTCAGGCTTGCCGTCAACGCCTTTCCCTCCTGGAAGAGCTTCTCCAAGGCGAGCCGCTCGGCCAGTTTCTGCCTCAGGATCTCGCGAACCTCGGCTGGCGGCCGCGGCCGGCTCGGCTCCACCGCCGTCAGCACCATCACGCGAAAGCCCGACGCGCTCCGCTGCGGTTCGCCGATCGGATTCTCCTCGGAGAGGGCAAAGGCCGCGTCCGCCAAACCGCGCCCTCCTCCTTCCGGCAGGTTCGGAGGGTTCTCCTCGGAAAACAAGCCGATCTCCCGGACCGGCAGCCCCTGCTCCTGCGCTTTCTTGAAAAAAGCCTCCTTCTTCCCTTCCTCCCGGCTCAGCGCCACCGCGAAATCCTCCGCCCGCTGCAAGAGCTTCTCTTCCGCCTCCTTTTTTTCCTTCTCGGGAAGCTTCTGCTGCTCCGGAGGGAGAGCAAACTCCACGAACGCGATTTTCCGCTGCTCGGGGATCCGGAGAGAAGGATCCGCCCCGTGCCGCCGAAACTCCGTCTCCACTTGTTCCGGGTTCACCGAAATCGACGGAAGGAACTGTTCCGCCGCCAGCCGAACCACCGTCAGCTTCGCCGGGCCGAAATCCGACCGGTAGACCCTCTCCACCTCTCCCGGTCCCACCTGGATCGGAGAAACGAGCGAAAGTTTGACCTGATCGATGAGAAGACTCTCCCGGACGATCTCGACAAAACGCTCGCCCTTGATCCCTCGTGCGCCGAGAAACTCGTTCACGAACTGGTTGTAGATCTCTTCACTATACTTGCCGTCCTTTTGCAGGAAGGGGAGCGCCTGGATCGCGCGAACGACCAGGTCATCGGGCACGACGCAATGGAGTCGCTTCGCCTCGGCAAGGAAGACCAGCCTCCCCCAGGCAATCTCGTTGAGGAGGCGATCCGCACCTCCTTGACGAGGAACACGGCCTCCCGAAAAAAGAGCCATCTCGAACTCCGCGGCCTGCCGCGAGAAGCGAAAGCTCTCCAGGGAGACCCCCTCTCCCGCGATCTTGCCCACCGGGCCGCTGCGCAATCGACTCAGGGCGGGAACATTATAAAACAAGAGAAAGGAGAGGCCGATCATCCCTAAAATCAGCACGACGAAGCCCGAGTGAGAGCGGAAGAGTTTAAGCATAGAGGCGCAAGACCGGTTCCTTTCGGCAATCGCCGATAGCATACCGTTCCCGGAAAAAAAAGCCTCGATCGCAAAATCCCGGCTTTTCACCTGAGGGGGAAACGGCAGCCGTCCAGCGACGGAGCGCTGCCTCGCTAACGAGCGAACCGCTCCCGCCCCAGGCAGGCATGCCGAAAATCCCTTTTCTTCCGATAGAGAGCGGGGATAAAAAAGGCGGGAGCCGCTGCCTCCGTGGATCCGCTCCCTCCTCTACCGCTTTCCTCCTCGCCCCGGTCGACGCCCGGCCGCTGGAGCGGCCTTGCGCCTCTCGGCTCCGCGACCGCGCTCTGCCTTGCCTCGGGCCTCCTCCTTGCTCTCTCTTTCCCGCCGCTGGCATGGTCCGGACTGGCCTGGGTTGCCCTGCTTCCCGCGATGACGGCCTCCCGGATCCTTCGGAACTGGCGGGAACGTGCGGGCTCGGGCTATCTGCTGGGACTCCTTTTTTTCGGTGCTACCCTCTGGTGGATCGGAAAGGTGACGATCGCGGGAACGATCGGGCTCGTTCTCTACCTCTCTCTCTACCCCGCCCTCTGGCTCGCCCTTGCCGGCGTTTGGACCATAGGCCGCCCTCCTTTCCAGCCCGGCGGCAACCTCTTTGCTTCGGCCTGCCTGGCTTCCTCCTGGGTTGTCCTCGAGTGGCTTCGGGGTTGGCTGTTCGGGGGGTTCCCTTGGAATGGCCTGGGCGTCTCCCAGTTTCAGACGCTCGTCCTCGCCCAGACGGCGCGCCTGGGGGGAGGCCTTCTCCTTTCCTGGCTTCTTGCCTTCGGAAACGCCCTTCTCTTTTTTGCCGGCTTGCGCCTGCGGGCGGAACTCCGCCGCGAACAGAAGCGAACCTCCCATCCGGATCTTGCCGCCGGACTCCTTCTCCTGGCGGCAAGCGCATCCTACGGACTCTTCGTCCTCATCACGACCCCGAGAGAGACCGCGCAGACGCTCCGCTATGCGCTGATCCAACCCGCCGTTCCGCAAAGCGTCGAGAACCCTTTCGACCCCCAGGAGGCCATTACCCGTGAGATCGGCCTCACCGAGAGCGCGATCCAGGCAGCGCCTCAGCTCATCGTCTGGCCGGAAAGCCCGATCGGCGCGGATCTTCTCTCCACCCCCTCCCTTCGCGTGCCCCTCCTCGCCTGGGTGGAGACTTCGGAATCCTGGCTTCTCTTGGGAACCCCGCGCCTCCGAGGCGAGCAGCTTTTCAACGATGCCCTCCTCTTCGCTCCTCAAGGCCGGTCGCTTCAGACCTACGCCAAGAACCGGTTGGTCCCTTTCGGAGAGTTCGTTCCGCTCGGCAGCCAGTTCCCCATCCTCCGGAACCTCGTCCCCTTTGAGCTCGAGTTTTCCCCGGGCGCCTCCCCGGTCGTCTTCCAACTCCAGAACCCGATGGTGCGGATCGCGCCACTCATCTGCTTCGAAGACACCTTCCCGGACTATGCCCGCCGCGTCGCCCGCGAAAACCCCGACCTTCTGGTGAACATCACCAATGACGGCTGGTTCACCGGCACCCCGGGCGCGCGCCTGCATCTGGCCAATGCCACCCTCCGTGCGATCGAGCTCGACCTTCCTCTCCTCCGCTGCGGAAACACGGGAATCACCACCTTCGTCAATCAGAATGGCGCCATCGTAGCCTCTCTTCCCGAAGCGGATGCAAAGACGGATCGAGGCCAAGGCATTCTCCTCGGCGTGGCCCAATGGCACCGGCCCCGGCCCACCCTCTACCGCGCCGTCGGCGACTGGATCGTCTGGCTTTCGGCGGCGCTTCTCCTCTTGGGAATGGCTCCCTCCTTACGAAAAAGCAGAATGACCCAAGGCTCCGATCCCGCGTAAGCCGTGTCCATTCGGGAAGATCAGCCTGCATGTCTCACAAGCGATCTCCTGCGGCTTGCGAAATAGA
>NZ_CABFVA020000127.1 GCF_902143375.2 Methylacidimicrobium tartarophylax
AGAGCCGCTAGCGGCTCTTCCCGCTTGCCATGCGCCCGCAAACCAGAAAGAGTACCGTGAATTCTCATGAGCAAACCTGCCATCACGACGCTTTTCTTGGATCTCGGGGGAGTCCTGCTTTCCAACGGTTGGGACACCGCCTGCCGGGAAAAGGCTGCCGAAGCCTTTAATTTGGATCCCCGAGAAATGGACCAACGGCATCATCTGACCTTTGACACCTACGAAGTCGGCAAGCTGACGCTCGACGGCTACTTGGAGCGCATCGTCTTTTACGAAAACCGGCCTTTCACGATGCAGGAGTTTCGGCAGTTCATGTTCGCCCAGTCTCGTCCCTTTCCGGATATGATCGAGCTGGTGCGCAAGCTCAAGGAGCGGTACGGACTCAAGGTGGCCGTATTGAGCAACGAGGGCCGGGAGCTGCAGGTCCACCGCATTCAAGCCTTTGACCTTGCTTCGTTCATCGACTACTTCATTGTCTCGTCCTTCGTCCATCTGCGGAAGCCCGACGAGGATATCTTTCGACTGGCACTCGACGTTTCCCAGACTCCTCCCTCCCGCTGCGCCTATATCGAGGACCGCCCGATGTTCGTCGACATTGCTCGCAAGCTCGGGATCGAAGCCATCTGTCACCGCGGCTATGAGACCACGAAGGCTGCACTGGCTGGTCTCTCCCTCTCCCTGGATGCGGCAAGCGATGGCGGTTGACGCCGCCGCCGGAAACTGATTAGTTGATCTCGGCGCTGGAAGAGACGATCGCTCCGCCTTGCGGCGGAGAGGAAAGTCCGGACGCCACCAGGGAAGCGGGCCGTGGGAAACCGCGGGACCGAGAGGGCGTAAGCCGCTCGGGACGGAAAGTGTCACAGAGAAGAGACCGCCGCGCCGAATCGGTGCGGTAAGGGTGAAACGGCGGGGTAAGAGCCCACCGCTCGAACCGGCAACGGCCGAGGCACGATAAACCCCCCGCGGCGCAAGGCCAAACAGAGGTGCTGGCTCCCTGGCCGCTCCGATGCTCAGGCGCCACGGTGCCGAGCGTTTGGGCACACCTCGGGTCAGGCCGCACCGCGGCGGCTCGCCGTCGCGGACCGATCGCCGACGTGCGATCGGTAGAGAAATGATCGTCGCCTGGAAGGGCTGCTTTCCAGGAACAGAATCCGGCTTATCTTCCGGCGCCGCTGCCTTCCGCACTTCTTTTCCGGAAGAAGCCCGGTTTAGCGAGGCACGAGGTGGATCGCATGCGCCTTGATCCAGCAGAAGATGGGCTTGCCGGCGGCGAGTCCAAGCTCTTGGCTGGCTCCGCGCGTGATCCGGGCGACTAAGGGGAATCCACAGTCGAGGAGGACGCGGACGGCGTGCCCCTCGGCTTCCTGCTCCACCACGAGCCCACGGAGCCGGTTCCGAACGCTCACGGGTCCCGCCTCTTCTGCGGTGGAAAGAATCACATCCTCGGCACGCACCATCACGTAGACGAGCCCGGGGAGAGCCTCGCCTCGGTCCATGGCGAAGAGCGTCCCACCCGGAACCTCCACCTCGACGAGGCCATCTCGGACAGAGAGGAATCGGCCCGAGACCACGGTCTCGACACCGAGGATCTTTCCTGCCTCGCGATTCACCGGCCTCGCCAAGACCTCCGCCGTCGGGCCGATCTGCAGCACTCGTCCCGATCCCACAACAGCGAGTTCTCTCCCCAGGAGCACCGCTTCCCTCTCCTCATGGGTGACGAAAATCGTGGGAAGCGATCGCTCGTGCACCGTCTTCCGAATCCGTTGCATAAGATCCCCTCGCGCTCTCGGATCCAGGCCGGCAAACGGTTCGTCCAGCAGGAGCAGCCGAGGATGGCATGCCAGGGCCCGGGCGAGAGCCACCCTCCTGCTCTCGCCTCCCGAAAGAGTGGCTGGGGAGCGCCCTGCCAGCGGGAGAAGCCCGCAACTCTCCATGCTCTCCTGCGCCTGCCGTCTCTTTTCCTTTCGCGGGAGACCGTGCAACCCGAACGCCACGTTCTCCTCCACGTTCAAATGGGGAAAGAGAGCGTCGTGCTGATCGACATATCCGATCTTCCGCCGCTGCGGCGGAAGCCAGAGGTTCCGCTCCCCATCCATCCAGACCTCATCCTGAAATTGAATCCTTCCCGCCGCGGGCCGCTCGAGCCCAGCAAGAGATCGGAGAATCGTCGTCTTCCCAGCCCCGGAGGGGCCGAAGAGCACGAGCACCCCGGGAGGCTCGAGGGCGAAAAGAAAAGAAGCGCAGAGCTCCCCTCCCCCCGGATAGCAAAATCGAAAATCGACGGTTAATTGTCCCATCTCCTTGCCGGCAAACAAAACAGGATTGCTCTTCCCCGGCAAGCCAAGCGCGCCCTCCTAGCCGCTTACCCCGCCTAGCGAACCAGAAGCCGCTTTTGAAACCAGTAGGCGGCGGAGAGCAGAAGGAAGGAAAGAACGAAAAGGAAGACCGCAGTCTTGGCGGCCAAGCCGTAATCGAGGGACTCGACTGCGTCGTAGATGGAGATCGACAGCGTCCGCGTCACCCCGGGGACATCTCCTCCCACCATGAGAACGACGCCAAATTCTCCCAAGGTGTGCGCAAAGCTCAGCACGATCCCCGATGCGATGCCGGGCCATGCCAGCGGCAAGACGATCCGAACGAAGGTTTCGACCCGCCCCGCCCCCAGAACCCACGCCGCCTCCCGAAGTCTTCTCGGGATTCCCGCCATCGACGCCGCCACCGGCTGAACCAGAAAGGGGAGGCTGTAGAGAACCGATGCCACCCAGAGCCCTTCGAAGGAAAACACAAGAGACCCACCACCCGTCAGGCGGCCATACCATTGCCCCAGCCAGCCGGCGCGTCCGAAGCCGACCAAAAGAAAAAAGCCGAGCACGGTCGGCGGCAGGACCAGCGGCAGAGCGATGACCGCCTCCAAGGCCGGCCGCAGCCTGCTCTTCGAGTAGGCGACCCAGCCGGCCAAGGGAATGCCGATCAGGCAGAGCGTGAGCGTGGTCACCGCAGCCAGTCTCAAACTCAACGCGAAGGCAATCCAGTCCATGCCGGGTCTTAGGAGCGAGCTTGCCGATTGGTTGACCTGCCTGTCTCACAAAGTTCGTACCCGAGGCGCGGCGGATGGGCCTGGATGCGAGGCGGGCCGCAGGTTTTCCCCCGGAGCTGGTTGACGACATACTGCACGGAGGGAAAACCAAGGCCCAACGAAGCAGACAGGTCCGTTTCGCAAGTCGCAGGAGAACGCTTGGGAGACGGGCAGGTCATAGGCCATGACTCCGAAGGAGCTTCTGTCCTTCCGGGCTGAGGAGAAAATCTCGAAAAGCTTCCGCAAGATCCCACTGACGGCAACCCTTGAGAATCACCCCCCCTTGCTCTAGCGTGGGGGAGGTGCCGGGGGGAAACTCCTCGAAACGGCCTTCTTTTTGTGCCGCCGGCGCCAGCGCCAGAGACCGAGAAATCAAGCAGGCATCGGCAGCTCCTTGCTGCGCGAACTGAAATGCCTGAGCGACATTTTCCCCGAAAACCAGTTTTCCTTCGACCCCGGCAAACAAGCCCGCCCGGCGCAGCGTCTCTTCCGCCGCGCGTCCGTAGGGAGCGACTCGGGGATTCGCCAAGGCCAGACGACGAAGTGAAGCGCTTCGCAACGCCGCCAAGGCCTGCCCGGCCTTCCAGAGATCCGCCTCCTTTCTTGCCCAGAGGATGACCGAACCGTGCGCATAGACAAAGACCTCCCCGCGAGCCACTCCCGCAACGACCAGGCGCTGGGGGTACTCCTGGTCGGCCGCCAGGAAAAGATCCCAGTTTGCGCCCTGAAGCAGTTCCGCGTAGATCTTCCCGGAAGAGGCGTACGTCGCTTCGATCCGAAGAGGATTGCCTCCCTGCGAAAAAGCGGCAATCGCCTCGGGAAGAGCGTAACGCAGGTCGGCGGCGGCACCAATCCGCAAGACTCTTTCCGACCCCCCCTCCGCCTTGATCTGTTCGGCAAAGATGGGTCGAGCCAGCCCAAGAGCAAGGAGGAGCCACGGCAACCAAAGACGACGCATAGCATCTTTTAGAAGTCCCTGCCTCCAGAGGAAAGCTTTTATCACCCGATGGCCCATCACGAGTTTCCTCGTCATTGCTCCTCTTCTCTCGAGGCGCGTATAGTGAAAGCAATGGCAATCCGGCCTGGCAGCAAAGCCAACGTCGAACTTTGGACCTGGAAAGAGGCGGGCTTGGTCCGCCGCCTCGACTCGGTGGCGGTGGAAGAACCCCTGGAGATTCGCCTTCGCGCCGGACACCAGGAGCGGGTTTTGGCCATCACGATGCGGACGCCCGGATCGGACTTCGAGCTCGCTGCCGGATTTCTTTACGGAGAAGGGGTTGTCCGGAATGCCCACTCCATTCGCTCGATCTCCTATTGCGTCGACCGCGCAAAGGACGAGGAGCAGCTTTTCAACGTCGTAACGGTGGATCTTGCCACGGAGCGCCTGCCCGACTTCGGAGGGCTCGAACGCCACTTTCTCACCACGAGCGCATGCGGCGTGTGCGGCCGTGCTTCTCTGGAAACGCTCCGCAGCCGTGGCTGCCGACCCCTGCCCATCGCCTGGACCATTCCCGCCGATCTGCTGCCTCTTTTGCCCGAAAGGCTCGGATCGCGGCAGGGGGTCTTTCGGGCCACCGGCGGGCTCCATGCCGCAGGCCTCTTTACCAAGCAGGGAGAGCTCATTGCGCTGCGCGAGGACGTGGGCCGCCATAATGCCATGGACAAGCTCATCGGATGGGCTCTGCTCCAGGGTCGTCTTCCCCTTTCGGACTATCTGGTCCTCGTCAGCGGCCGCGCAAGCTACGAGCTTCTCCAAAAGGCCCTGGCGGCGGAGCTTCCGCTCTTTTGCGCCGTTTCCGCGCCGAGCAGCCTCGCAGTACGCCTAGCCAGAGAATTTTCCCTCACGCTGGTGGGATTTCTCCGGGGGGAGCGATTCAATGTCTATGGAGGCCGAGAGCGGATCCTTGCCGCCGACGCGCCTTGTTTGCCACGAGTCGCCAAAGATGCTTAGTTGGAAATGGCAGCGAGCCGGCATATCTCACAAAGTTCGTGCCCGAGGCGCAGGCCGATGGGCCTGGATGCGAGGCGGGGCGCAGGTTTTCC
>NZ_CABFVA020000128.1 GCF_902143375.2 Methylacidimicrobium tartarophylax
AAAGGCCCGGAAAGCGGGAGACCCGAGCAGGCAGGCCCTAAGGAAGAAAGTGAACGCTGAACAAAGCCTCGAAGCCGGCAATGCGGACGCCGAGTTCGTGTGGACGAAGCGAAGGCCGATGTTTCCCTGGGAAGGAGAGCAATACGCGCACTGGGGAGAGCTGACCTTGCCCCTGAAAAACGTACTCCATAGCTGAGGCTGAAAATGTATCCATGGAGCACGAAAGATGAGCAAGACAGATCAAGGGCAGCACCGAGCGCGGTACACACTGGAGTTCAAGATGGAGGCCGTTCGGCTGGTCAAGGCCGGGCAGGAAGCGTCGGTGACGGCGCGCGTGCTGGGCATGCCCAAGCAGACGCTGAGCAACTGGGTTCGGCTGGCCGAGAAGGGCGAGCTGCTGGTGCTTACCTTGGTCATCAACTGGAAAAAAACCAGCAGGGATCAGGCGCCGTCTATAAGTTCACCGTGCGCATGGACAACGGGTCCTATCAAACATTGACGCAAAGCATGAGTGACAATTTTCAAGTGGGCGAGCGGGTGCGCATACATAAATGGTGCGCTCATGCGCCCCTGACTTTTTTCGCAACGCCAAGGTGGCAATAGCGCCATTGGCGTGCGCATCTTGTCTTGCGGGGCCAGCTAGCGTTTGTTGCCCCCGACGGCCAGGAGAACCCCGCCTGCCACGATCGCTCCGATGCCCGACCAGATCGGGATGTTGACCGTTTGCTTTTCCTTGACCGACAGTTCGAGCGGTCCCAGCTTGGCCTCATGGGTCTGCTTAGTGTAACTAAAGCCCCCATACACCAAAGCCAAGACTCCCGCGAGGATCAGGGCAAGTGCTGCAATGCGAAGTGGGTTCATGACGTCTCCTGTTATTCAAATACCGACCGGCTTCTTGGAGAGGAGCCGGTCGCGTGCCTTTTCCGCGCATTGACGACGTTTCACCACACCGCGCGAATGAACGCTCAAACAGTCTTTGATCAAATTCGACGCCGTCAAGAACGTCGGCCTTGAATGACGTTGAGCAGAATCATCACGATCGCAATGATCAAGAGCACATGGATGAATCCCCCCATCGTGTACGACGTGACAAGGCCAAGAAGCCACAATACAACCAAAATAACCGCGATTGTCCAGAGCATTAGTCTTCTCCTTCTAAAACGATCTGAGGCTTCAATAATCTAGGGAACCTCTGCAAAAATCATCCCATTGACTGGCTCACGCGTTGAATGCAGATGAAACAAATCAGCCTTGCCACGACCGGATTTGAGCTTGCGATCAAGCGCACACGCAAGCGGGAATTTCTCGATGAGATGGACCAAGTGATTCCTTGGCCGGAACTGCTCGCGTTGATCGCCCCGCATGCGCCCAGCGGCAAGACCGGGCGTCCGCCGTTCGCCCCCGAGGTGATGCTGCACATTCACCTGCTGCAGCAGTTCTTCGGACACTCCGATCCGGCGATGGAAGAAGCCCTGCACGACATCCCGCTGTACCGCGAATTTGCCCGGCTCGACGTGGGCATGACGCGCCTGCCCGACGAGAGCACCATCTTGCGGTTTCGTCACCTGCTCGAAGCGCATGACCTGGGCCTGCAGATCCTCGCCGCCGTCAACGCCCATCTGTCGCAGCGGGGCCTGCTGCTCAAGACCGGCACCGTGGTCGATGCCACGCTGATTGCCGCGCCCAGTTCGACCAAGAATGCCCAGGGAGAACGCGACCCCGAGATGCACCAGACCAAGAAAGGCAACCAGTGGCACTTTGGCATGAAAGCCCACATCGGCGTGGACGCGGACAGTGGCCTGGTGCACACGGTGCTGGGCACGGCCGCCAACGCGCATGATGTGACGCAGGCCGGCGCCTTGCTCCATGGCCAGAAGACGGACGTCTTTGGCGACTCGGGCTACCGTGGCGTGCACAAGCGCGAGGAGGTGATCCAAACCCATCCCGACGTCGCTTGGCATGTGGCCATGATGCCAGGCAAGCGCAAGGCGCTGGACAAGACCACGCCGATGGGCGGGATTCTGGACGCCTTGGAGAAGACCAAGGCGCGCATCCGGGCCAAGGTCGAGCACCCGTTTCGGGTCATCAAATGTCAGTTCGGACATCGCAAGACCCGCTATCGCGGCCTGGCCAAGAACACCCATCAACTGCAGGTGCTGTTTGCGCTGTCCAACCTGTGGATGGTGCGCAAGCGGATTTTGCAGGGCGCTGCGGGATGAGTGCGTCTGCAATCCGGGCAAAGGCCAAAAAACCGGCCAAATCGGGCCAAAACAGCCCGAAATCGGCTCGATATTCAACGCTGATTTCACGATGTGAAGAGGCGCGCATCGACTCGCGTTTCGGCGCGGGTTGTGCAGACCTTCCCTAGTTCTTCTTGAACCATAAATCACTCGCCTTACGTTGCCACTCGGCGATTTGTTCTTCGGCTTTGTCCTTGGCTACGCCGTAGCGTTCCTGGATCTTTCCGGCGAGTTGCTCGCGGCGACCCGCCACGACATTGAGATCATCATCTGTCAACTTCCCCCACTGCTCCTTGGCTTTCCCGGATAGTTGTTTCCAGTTGCCTTGAATTTGGTCCCAGTTCATTTCACTGTCCTCTCATGATTGCGGTGGGAAACGCGCCTTGGTTGGATGTCGAAAGGGCGTGCAATCCTTATTATTTTAGTGTAAATCCAGGCCTATTGTCAGAAATTATGTCGCCGAAGTTTCAACACGATCCCATGGCAGGTCATGATGACGACGACACTCGGCGGCATGGCGGTCTTCGGCATCAACGGTTTCATCATGTGCCCCACCATTGCGGCCATGTTCATCGCGGTCTGGCACATCGACGGAACAGCGCGTGCCGGCGCAACCCCCTAGCCCGCGCCTTGGGTCTATCAGGGGAGTTTGCCTTACAGCCAGTACTCCCACGCCCGCGCGAAAATTTCTCGAATCCTCTCGCTGAGCGGGCGGTGCTCCCATTGAGCGAGCGTGATCGCGTTGGAAGCCGCCAGATCCTTGTCGAACATCGCCTGCACCTGATTGCCGAAATCGACTCCCAATACCACCGCATTCACCTCGTAGTTGTGCAGGAAGCTGCGCCAGTCGAGATTGGTCGATCCAACGGTGGCCCACACACCATCGACCAGCGCCACCTTGGAGTGCAGGATAACCCCGCGGCGCTCGTAAATCTTCACCCCTGCTCGAAGCAACTGTCCGTAGTAGCTGCGTCCGGCGTAGAACACCAGCCACGAGTCTGTCTGGCTGGGCAAGGTCAGAGGCGTTCAAAATATTAGTCTAAAAACCGCTTCCATTGGTCGGACGTACTGGGAGCACCTCAATTTCCGACCCAAACGCAGGGAGGTTTAGCCTGATGCCTTCTCATGGCGCTCATTCAAGCACGAACGAGCCGATAATTGTCTGCCCAAACTGCAAGACCGAGATCAAGCTCACCGAGTCGCTTGCGGCTCCGCTTATCGAGGCAACAAAGCTGCAATACGAACAGAAGATAGCCCAAAAGGAAGCCGATGTTGCGAATCGCGAAACCGCGATCCGCGTGCAGCAGGAAGAGATTACCAAGGCACAGCATTCCATTGACGAGCAAGTCACTGAAAAACTGAAGACCGAACGGGAGAAGATTTCCGCAGACGAAGCCAAAAAGGCCCGGCTTCTTATTGGAGCCAACCTCGAACAGAAGGCTCAGGAACTAGCGGACCTGCAAGAGGTCCTCAAGGAACGGGACAGCAAGTTGGCGGAAGCGCAGAAGGCCCAAGCCGAACTAATCCGCAAACAGCGCGAGCTAGACGACGCTAAGCGCGAAATGGAGCTGACCATCGAAAAGAGAGTTCAGGAATCTCTGGTCGTGGTTCGGGACAAGGCCAAGAGCGAGGCCGAGGAAGGACTCAAACTCAAGGTGTCGGAGAAGGAAGAGCAGATTGCCTCGATGCAGCGTCAGATCGAAGAGCTGAAGCGCAGGGCGGAACAAGGCTCGCAGCAGCTCCAAGGGGAGGTTCAGGAACTTCAATTGGAATCTCTTCTGCGCCACAAATTTCCGCGCGATACAATCGAACCCGTTCCGAAAGGTGAATTCGGCGGCGACGTGCTCCACCGCGTAAGCGGCCCGCAGGGCCAGCATTGCGGTACGATCTTATGGGAATCCAAGCGGACCAAGAACTGGAGCGATACCTGGCTGACGAAGCTCCGGGATGACCAGCGCGCGGCGAAAGCGGAAATCGCTCTGATCGTGTCGCAGGCACTTCCCAAAGGGGTCGAGACTTTCGACCTCGTCGACGGCGTGTGGGTCACAGAATCCCGCTGCGCGATCCCCGTTGCGATGGCTCTTCGACAGTCCTTGATCGATCTTTCGGCCGCCCGCCATGCTGGCGAGGGGCAACAGACCAAGATGGAAATGGTCTACCAATATCTGACCGGCTCGGGGTTTCGGCACCGCGTTGAAGCCATCGTCGAGAAGTTTTCCGACATGCAATCGGACCTCGACAGAGAACGGAGAACAATGACGCGGCTATGGGCAAAACGTGAGGAGCAGATAAGAGGGGTCATCGAGTCCACGGCGGGCATGTATGGCGACCTTCAAGGAATTGCGGGAAAGACGTTACAGGAGATCGCGGGCTTGGACATTCCCTTGCTCAATGCTCCCAGGTCTGACTCGGCAACGGAGACCTGATGGATGACAAGAAAACAGTTGCCGGCGCACCTAGCGCCGCCGTAGCAGCGGCGCCCAAGCCGGCGGCAGGTGGTGCAACTTCGGCCTCGAGCGGCCCGGCGCATTGTCCCTATCGCCGGACTACTGACCTCTTACAGCGTCTTGCCCCGAACAAGATGCGTATCGGCTTCTTTATTGGGGCCGGTTGTGCGTTGTCTATTCGAGACGCTGACGGAAAGCCGCTGATCCCCGATATTGACGGCCTCACGAAGCAGATCAAAGACTCTCTGGATAAGCACAGTGCTTTAAAGACCTTTGCGCAGACCGCTTGGGATCGCGTGATTGCGCGTGGCATCCCAACTCCGACGGTAGAGGACGTGCTCAGTCACATCCGCACACTCAAGTCTCTTTGCGGCAAAGACGCGAAAAGTGAGGTAGACAGCTTTTCCGCAGATATTCTCGGCAAGCTCGATCTCACTATCTGTGAGCAGGTGCGCACGATCGTCAACAAGCCCCTTCCGACGAGCGATTCACCGTACCATATCCTCGCGAGCTGGATTCAGGCAATTCCGCGCGAAAGGGCGGTGGAGATTTTTACCACCAACTAGGATCTTTTGTTGGAACAGGCGCTCGAAGAGCAGCTTCCCGGGTCAGCCGCCCGCAGCTTCCTTCACGCGCTGGCCAAAGCAGCACCCGTCAAAATCCAAACCATCCTCACCGATAACGGCAAGGAGTTCACTGATCGCGTCTTCGGCCAAGCAGCCAAGGATGCTACCGGAGCGCATGAGTTTGACGCGCTCTGCCAAGCATTGGGCATCGAGCACCGCCTGACCAAGCCGAAGTCTCCTCGCACCAATGGCATGGTG
>NZ_CABFVA020000129.1 GCF_902143375.2 Methylacidimicrobium tartarophylax
GGCGGATCATCCGCCAGCCCAACCTCTACCTGGGCGCCGCTCGAAACCGGGCCGCGCGAGAGGCAAAAGGAGACTTCTTTCTCTTCATGGACGATGACAACCTCGCCGAGCCTCACGAAATCTCGACCTTCGTCCGGGTCGCGCTGCGGACCGGCGCGGCGATCCTGACCTCGGCCCAGAGGGATTTTGAGGGCAAGGAACCGTTTCGGGCGGATGAGGGAAGCAGCTATGTCTTCGCCCCCTTGGGGCCTGCGATCTCTACGGGAGTCATCCATAATTTCTTCGGAGACGCCAACGCCTTCGTTCGGCGGGATGCCTTGGAAGCCACCGGAGGCTTCCGCGAGGATCGCTCTGTCCCCTGCGAGGATTGGGAGTTTTTCGCCCGCGCCGTTCTCGCCGGCTTTCCGCTCGAAACGATCCCCGATCCCCTGTTCCGGTACCGAAGGTCGCGGGATGGGATGTACGCAAGCACGAGTCTCGCGGCGGGAATGCTGCGTGCCCTGCGCCCGTACCGGGAAGCCTTCCCCTCCCTTTCCGGAGCGCTCTTGCTGACCCAGGGCAAGTTTGCTCAAGCCGAGGCTTTCTGGCGGGAAGCAGGCGGGACTCGCCACGAACTGGAGACCACTCGCCAGGAACTGGAAGCCACTCGGGAACAACGGGATCGCGTTCAGAACATCCTCAATCAGAAGGAGCGGGATCTTTGGAAGGCGCGAGACGAGCTTTCCCGCATCCACCGATCCCGGATCTGGCGCCTGGGCGTTCGACTCCGGCGATGGGAGCAGAAGCTCCGGGAGGCGCGCAGGGCCTTGTTCCCCCGCTTGGGCGGGCCGGAACGATAGCCCGAAGAGGGTTCTGTTTCGATCGGCTTTTCTCTTGCGCTGCGGCGGCCGCTCGGATACGGAGAAAAGACTTTTGTTTTTCGATGGAAGCGATCCGAGGCGGGGAGTCTTCCCCGATGCGGGAGACGAGGAAGCGGCATGCCGTCTTTACCTTAGCCACTCCCGACCGAATCGCCCACGCGCGAGTTCTGCTGACCAGCCTTGCCCGCCATGACCCTTCCTGGGAGCGGCACGTCTTCGTCATCAATCGAGATGACGGGCCCCCTGCCTTCTCCGGCGGGCTTGCGATCCAAAGATCGCTCCAGGACCTGAACCTCCCCGACTTGCCCAGCCGATTTGCCTGGTACGAGATCTTTGAGGCGGTCAACTCGCTCAAGCCCTACGGCTTCCGGCGGCTCTTCGCCGATGGCTTCGATGTGGTCCTTTACCTCGATGCCGATATCAAGGTCTATTCAGAGCTTCTTGAGGTCCGCGAGGCCCTTTCCCAACACGCCCTCCTGCTCACCCCTCACCTGACTCACCCTTTGCCCCCGGACGGTCTTCTGCCGACCGATGCGATCATCCGCCATTCCGGCAGCTTTAACGGGGGCTTTCTCGCCATGCGGAATACGCCCGAAACGCGCTCCTTTCTCGACTGGTGGGAGCGGACTCTCGCCCTCGATTGCCTCCCCTCGAGCTGCCACGATCAGGCTTGGCTCAACTACGCTCCCTGCTTCGTTTCGGATAGCATGGTGCTCCGTCATCCCGGATATAACCTCGCCTATTGGAACCTTCCGCATCGTGGGCTTTCCTGGGTCGAAGGGGAAGCTCCCCGATGCGCGGGAGGGCTGCCCGTCCGCTTCTTCCACTTCAGCGCCTTCGACTGGCGGAAGCCGGAGGTCCTCTCCGGATGGGACACCCGATTCCGGGCCCTAGGGCTCCCTCCCGCCGTCTCAGCGCTCCTCCAGGATTATGTCCTCTCTTTGCGATCCGAAGGGATCGAGCAGTGGAGCCAAGCCGGTGCCCGCCTCGGGCTGGCGGACGGTCATGCCATCCCAGGCTTTCTTCGTGACTGGCTGCGCCAGGAGCCGGCATTTCAAGCGGTAGCTCGGGCAGGATGGCAAGGCGGCCCGATCGAAGAGGCCATCGGGGAGTTCCTGTTACTGCCGGACCGGGCCTACCCCTGGCTGCCAACCTTTCTGGGCCGGGCTTTGGACTCGATCCCGGGGCTCCGGCAGACCTTTCCGTGCGAATCGGGCTTCTTCCTTCAGGACTTGGCGAGCTGGTTCGAGAGCGTGGGGTGCCGCGACGCGGGCTTCGGCTCTCTTTTCCCCTCGCACGGCTGGTGGACCCGAGAGTGTGGGTGGGAAAAGCATCTGCGGCGGGGGCTGGAGCGGTGGCTGCGGCGCAGGCGGGGCCTTGCCCGCCGCCAGGCCTACTTTCGCCTCGCGCGGACGCTGCGCAACCGGCTCCTGGAAAAGAACCGAAAGAAGGAGCCGCCACCACAGATCAGCATCGATGAAAAGCCGCTGATCCATGTCTACGGTTACTTTCTGAAGCCCATCGGCCTGGCCGAGGCCGCCCGCGGTACGGTCCGGGCGTTGCAGCGGCTCGGCTATCCCCATCGCGCGATCTGCGTACAGGCCGGCGACTGGAGCGGCGAAGGCGCTTCCTCCATCCGATTCAGCCTTCCCACCCGCCGGGCGCACATCGACCTCCTCCATGCGCAGTGGTATCTCCTGCCCGATCTTCTCAAACAGCATCCGGAGATTCTCCATTGGCCCAAGCCCCGCGTCGCCTTTTGGGCGTGGGAGCTTCTCGAAGCTCCGCCGGGAGCCCGGGAGGCTTCGGCGCACGTTGAGGAAATCTGGTGCCCGTCGGAGTTCAATGCGAAGGTCTTCGGCCAAGCGACCGGCAAGACCACGCGCGTTGCCTGGCACAACCTCGACCTGGAGTCGATGGCCCGGGATGCGGACCTATCGATTGCCGAGGAACTTGGCCTTGCGGGCAAATGCGTCTTCCTGACCGCCGCCGACTTCCTTTCGGACCCGGAGCGCAAGAATCCTCTTTTGGCCCTCCGGGCTTACGTACAGGCCTTTCCGAAACCGGCGGAAGACCGGCTGCTTCTTCTGAAACTTACCGATGTCGAGGGAGACGCCGACTACTTCGAGCGACTCCGCTCCGAAGCGGCACGGCGGCCCGACGTGCGGTTCTGCCGCCTTCGGATCCCGAGAGCCAGGATGCTTGGCCTGCTCCACGCCTCCACGGCCCTGGTTTCGCTCCATTCCAGCGAGGGCTTCGGGTTGCCGATCGCCGAAATGCTCTCTCTCGGGAAACCCGTCGTGGCCACCGCTTACGGCGGGAACATGGACTACTGTACCGCTGAGAATACGCGGCTGGTCGGCTATCGCGTGGTCCCCATTGCTCGGGATTTCCGGGTTTATCGCAAAGGAGCCCTTTGGGCCGAGCCGCTTTGGGAGGAAGCCGTTCCCTACCTCCAGGCGATCTACCAGGAGTGGCTCCAGGGAGATCACCGGAAGCTTCGCCCCAACGCGTGGATTAACGATCGCAGCTTTGCGATGTATGCGGAAAACCTGCGAGCGCTCGAGCGGCTGCTCCAGCCGGCGCCCATCGAGATCCAGAGCCGGACCATGTCGGCAACAGGGTCCGCATCGGCCACGGCGGTCCCGGTTTCCGCCCCGTAAGACATCGGAGCAGCGAAGGCGGTCAAACAAGGCCATTCGACGCCAAGCAACCGCTCGACTGACTCACTTCTTCGTGGGTCGGGTCGAAAGCAATAGCGTAACGGCGTCTCCTCCCCAGAACTCGCCCTCTTCGAGCAGATGGAAACCCGCCGTCCGGCAGAGCGCCCAGAGCGCCGCGGGCCGAGGCAGCCACCACCAGGGGCCAAAATCTTCGATTCGCCAGGTGGGGTTCTCCCGCGTCAACCCCACCGCTCCATCCCCGACCAGGTCTTTCCAGTAGTCGGCAACCGCCTCCTTTTCGGTCCCCTCCAGGGCGGGGAGGAATAGACACGCCACTTCCGGAACGCGAAGCGGCCCGGCCACATGGGGATATTGGCTCCGAGCGACAACGGAAGTAAGGACGAGGTGCTCCCCTGTGATCCGCTTGAGCGCGAGCAAGAGGTGCAACGGATTGGGGATATGGTAGAGCACTCCGCTGCAGGACCACATCGAAGAGCGGCGGATCGGGCGTTTCAGCGAGCCGGACGATGTCGGAGCTCACGCAGGTGACCGCCGGCACCCCGAGCTCCCGCCTCCGTTCCTCGAAAGCGGACCAAACCGAATCGGCCGCAGGTGCCGCATCAATCATCGTCCAGGACCGCGCTCCGAGACGATGCGCCACCGAGACCCTCTCGTTGATCGTTCCCCAAAGCCCGCCTACTTCGGCAAAGGAACGGCCCGAAACGACGGCGGCCAAATAACGATCCCGAGGATCGGTCTCTTCTTTTCTCTAGAGTTCCATGGATGGCGCATCCTATCCGCCTCTCGACAGCCAGGTCAAGGGCGTGGCGAAACGGGTTTTGCGCCACCCGCCACGTGGCGAAGGAGCGCCTTGCGGGCCTTCCGCATCGTACGCTCGATCTCCCGCAAGGCTCCCGGCCGCTTTGTCGGAATCGGAAGAGATGGAGGGGTGCGGAGCGCCTCGGAGAGGTTGCGCACCTCGGCTTCCAGCGCCTCGATCCGCAGGGCCTGTCCTTGTACCAAGGAGACGAGCTCGCGCAGGCCAGGAAGGAGTGCTTTCTCGAACGGGCGTCGAACCGCACGACGGTTAGCCTGCGGGCTGGACATGCGGAAGCGTCCCCGCGGCTGTACCCGATAGTAAAAAAGCGGGCGCGGAATCGCTTCGATCCGGAAGCCCGCGAGCCCCGCCCGGATGAAGAGCTCCCAGTCTTCGGAAAAACCGTCGTCCTCGCTGAAACCGCCCACGGCCACAAAGACTTCGCGCCGAATCAGCGCGTTGGTGTCGCCGAAACAATTGCGAAAGAGTCCAACTGACAGAAAGGGACCGGGAAAGATGCAGACACGATCCGGAGGGCTCCCAAGCGGAGGCGGCTCGTCACCCTTGAAGACGGCCTGGGCGCAGGTAACGATATCCGCGCCCGTCTTTCGGGCTACCCGCACAAAGCAGGCGATCTCCTCCGGCCGGGCGACATTGTCGTCATCCATGAAGAGCAGGAATTCCCCCCGCGCCGCCTTTGCAGCGAGGTTTCGGGCGGCCCCGGGTCCCCGGTTCTCCAACCGCAGGATCCGCCAGCCTCTTTGCGAGAACTCGGCGTCCAGGTTTTCGAGGAAAAGGGATGATTCCGGCCGTTCGCTCCCGCTATCGGCTAAGACAACCTCGAAATGAGGATAGTCCTGGGCACGCAGGGAATCGAGCGCCTGCGCCAGGAGCTGTGGACGATCGTGATGGACGAGGCAGACGCTGACCAGGGGAGGAGGTTCCGCCGGCAACGCCTCCTCTGCGGGTTCGCGCGCAGACTCCAGCCAGCCAAAAAGCCCGTCCTCGGCAGCGGGAAAAACCGCATCGGCCCGAAGGGCGCTTTCCCGTTCCAGAAAGGTCGTCTCCAGCTCAGCGAGGTCTTGGAGTTCCTCCTCGCCTGGGTCCCCTCCGGCCACAAGCATGGTCCGAGCAAAGGCCAGCCCTTGCCTCTTGGCGACCGAAGCGAAATACCCAATCCCGGAGCGCACGGGGAAGTGGACGAGAGCAAATTTCTCCTCCCTCTCGCTCAGCCAGAGGAAGGCGAGGTAGGACTCGCGGGCGGCGGCACTCCAGTGGCCCTCGATCCAGGGGGTCTTGGGCTCTTGCAGGGCCACATGACGAAGAGCGGAGGACCCCGCACCGCTGGATGTGGAGAGAGCGGCTTGCGCCGGATCTGCCCCCGCTTGAAGAAGCGTGACCTCGCGGCCGGAGGAAACAAGCCGCCCTGCCAATCGGACGAAAGCAGCGCCCTCCGGAGTGGAAAGAGCCAGCGACCTGGGGAGCAGGAGGCAAATTCCGGGCGGGGCTTCCGTCGGCGCTAAAGACATAGGGTGTCCCCGCGTTAAAGAACAGTTGGCGATTGGCTCCATATACCAACCTAGGGTCCAGGTCAATGCCAAACCCTCCGGCTGTCGTAAGCAAGGGAAGCGACCGCCGCGAGGACAGATGAAGTGACCGCTTGGGTATTGGGGGCTGGAGAGTTCATGAGGGCCTGCTTGTTCGGCTCTCCCGCTTTCCGGGCCTTTCTCCCGGAGCCTTCGACCGCCGGCGTTGCTTCCGTCAGCCGCTTCGACCGCCTCCGGCTGGAGTAATAGATGCTGGGTGAGATGACTCCCGACCCACCGAGCGAATTCGCCCTTGGTCAGGACGCACAGGGAAGTCGGGTCAACTCGTAATCGCTGCCCTTTGCCCGCCAGAATCGCCGTGCGGATCGCCGGCGTGGTCGTCGCATCCTTGTGCAGGGTGATCCTCCTATCTTTCCCTCGGGTTTCCCGCTTGCCGCAACCTCCCGAAGCACCGCACGCCCGATC
>NZ_CABFVA020000130.1 GCF_902143375.2 Methylacidimicrobium tartarophylax
GTTGCCCGAGGAGGCGCTTTATATGGTGGTGCGGGAGATCCTGCGCCATCCGGACGCAGGGTTGATCTACTCCGACGAAGACAGGATTGACGAGCAGGGGAGGCGGTTCGTACCGTACTTCAAGCCGGACTTCAGTCCCGACCTTCTGCTTCCACAGAACTGCATCAGCCACTTGGGAGTCTATCGATCGGATCTTTTACGCTCCCTGGGAGGATTCCGGAGCGGTTTGGACGGAGCCCAGGATTATGACTTGGCCTTTCGCTGTGTGGAACGTCTCTTGCCTGGGCAGATCCGTCACATCCCCCGGGTGCTCTACCACTGGAGGGCGATTCCGGGATCCGGAGCTGCCTGCATTCAGGCCAAGCCGTACATGGGGGAGGCGGCGCGACGGGCGGTTGTGGATCATCTCCGGAGAGTCGGAGAACCGGCGGAGGTCCTCACGACGCCGATTTACCTTATCCACCGGGTGTGCAGGAGTCTCCCGGAGAATCTCCGCGTGAGCCTCTTGCTCGGTCCGGGAATAACGGCGGAGGCTCTGGGACGGTCGATCGAGAGGATTCGGAAGCAGACGGATTGCCCGGAATCGGAATTGCTCGTCGTTGCCGGTGGCCCGGAATGCCCGAAGGGGGACAGCGAGGGCAAAGAAGGTGTGCGCTTCCTGCGTCCTCCTGCGGAGCTAACCGGGCCCTCTCTGTGGAACTGGGTCGCGCGCCAGGCGAAGGGAGAGGTTCTGATTTTGCTCAAGGCTCCCGTGGAGCCGAAGGCAGAGGGCTGGCTCGCGGAGCTCGTGAGTCAAGTGGCCCGGCCCGAAGTGGGCGCTGTGGGAGCGCGGATCCTGGCGCCCGACGGTACGATAGCCGAGGCTGGTGTCGTGATGGGACTTGAGGGGAGTACCGGAGCCGCGTTCCAGGGTTGGGGTTCCGAGTCGGCCGGCTATGTGGGGCAAGCGGTTCTGATCCGGAATCCGTCGGCGGTGAGCGCAGCATGCCTGGCGACGCGGCGGGCGGTTTGGGAGGAGTGCGGGGGATTCGACGAAGGGTATGGCCGGGATCTGTGGGACATCGACTTCTGCCTGAGGCTTCGGGAGAAGGGCTACCGGATCGTCTTTACTCCTTATGCGGAGCTTGTGCGCCTGGAGGATTCCCCCGAGGAATCCACGGAAGATCGCGAGCCCTTTCGGTCGAAGTGGCCAGAGTGGATCGAATGGGATCCGGCCTACAACCCGAACCTGAGCCTGGAGCGGGGCTATGCCTTGGCCTGGCCTCCGAGGGTCGAGCGGCCTTGGAGGGGGTGAGCCGTCCACGGCCCGGCTGGGAAAAGCCGAAAGCGGCGAACACGTTGGGCAGGTGGGAAAAGGCTAGCGCCGACGACCAGATTCCGGCAATAACTCCTTCCAGGTGGAGCCTCTTGTGACCATTGCCGTCGTCTCTCCGGCAAGCGGAGAGGAGGAGAGGAGGCTGATCGAGGAAGCCCGGAGCCAGAGCTGGAAGAAGAAGGAGATCTTGGTGGCGGGCTTCGGAGAAGCGGGTTCCGGAGGCTCCGAAAGCGAGGGCTTGCGGCGGATCCCAGTGGGCAAAGGGATGGATCTCCGGGAGACGCTGGGCCGGGGTGCACGAGGGGAGTGGATTCAGTGGCTGCAAGCGGGCGAGCGGCTTTCCCCGTCCAAGATCGAGGAGCAGCTCTGGGAGATCGGGAAGCGTCCCGGACCGGATCTTTTCTGCTCCCCCTATCGACTCGGGGCGGCGCAGGACGCTTGGATCCTCGATCCACGGGAAGAGCCGCTGAGCTATGTCGCGCGTCTCGGGAGAGACTTTCCTTTTGTCGCCCCGCTTCTCTGGTCTGCGCGGGCGCTGCGCTCTTTCCTGCGGGATCGGGAGAGGCGCTTGGCGCTACTGCGGATCGTGCTGCATGGAGAAGCGGGAGCTGCTTGCCCGGACCGGACAAGCGAGCCGACGCGGGCCGAATGGATGGCTACTTTGAGCTGGGCTCTCCTCTTGGCGTCTGCGGCACCATCTGCTTCCGCGGAGCGAGAGCGTCTCTATCGACTCTTGCGAGGGATGAGGCCCGTTTTGACGCATGATATGGCGATGAGGCTGGGCGCTTGGGATCTCCTGGAAGAGGTTGCTCCAAAAAAGGGTTTGGCGGGCGCGGTGGGTCGAGTGGGCGGTCCGGCGGCGGCGCTTCGCATGGAGTCGGCGATGCAGCAGTTGCGCCGGGCCGAGAGCGCTTTCCGGCGAAGGCGAAGACAGCTCCTCCATCGGGTCGGTTTGCGGAAGCAGCCGATCCCGGCGTGCCGGGAAGAAACGGAATGGCTGGCCTATGGGAGCATGGAATCGGAAGCCTATGCGGGCTGGATCGCGGCCTATCAACGGCTCGATGGGGCGGACCGGGAGGCGATTCGCAGGGAGATCGAGCGGTTTCCTCGAAGGCCGCTGCTTTCGATCGTCACGCCGGTGTTCAACAGCCCGGCGAAGTGGCTCCAGCGGGCGATCGACTCGGTTCAGAAGCAGCTCTATCCCGAGTGGGAACTCTGCCTTGCCGACGATGCATCGAGTGCGGCGCATATTCGGTCCCTATTAGAAGAGAATCAGAAGAAAGACAGACGAATTCGCGTTACTTACCGCGACAAGAACGGGGGGATTTCCGCCGCCTCCAACAGCGCGCTCGAACGGGCGCGGGGGGAGTGGATCGTCCTCTTGGATCATGACGACGAGTTGCCCGAGGAGGCGCT
>NZ_CABFVA020000131.1 GCF_902143375.2 Methylacidimicrobium tartarophylax
GCGGCCGCGACGGGAGCGGACGCCGCCGGGCCGAGCGAACTCCCGGGCACCACGCCGACAGCCGCTTGGCTGGGTTCGGTTGCCGATCGGGTACGCGCCGCGCGGGAGGCAGCCGCAAGCGTGCTTAGCAGGCAGGCTGGCAGCTTGCGGGCGCTACGCGACGCCATTCTGGCCGAGCAGGCCGAAAAGTGGCAGGCAAGCTATGAGCAGGCACGTTCCGCATACGACGTCTTGCGGCAGGAGATGATCTCCCGCGGCGTGGACTTTACCCAGCACGAGAAGCTCCTTCAGAGACGGGCGTTGCTCGAACGCGAGCTGGCTTCGCTCCAGAAGACGGGCCAACAGCTTGAGGAAAACTCTCGGAAACTGCGCGAGGCCCGCCTGCAGCTGGTCGAGGTCCACGAGCAACGACTGGCTGCACGCCGCGATCGCGCACGGGCGCTCGAGGAGATCGACGCCGATGTACGGCTGGAGACATTTGGGTTCCGGGACCGGGAGGACTTCGAGTCTCGCCGCGAGCAGTGGTTTGGGGGCGCCGGGCTCCAGCAACGCGACTGGACGGAACTTTGTGACTATGTCTTTGCCGAGAACGGACAGGTACCGGATCGCATCCGCGAGCTTGTCGGGGCGATGCGCGCCGACATGGAGAAGAGCGTGGCGCGGGGGACCTCGCTTATCCCCCAGGAGTCACAGGTGGCGGCGCTGATCGGTGCCGAACGCCTAACCAGGACGTTCTTCAATGCTCTCTTGCGGCGGGATCGCTTCCGATTGGATGAAATGGAGCGTTTCCTCCCAGAGGATCTCGTCGAAGCGAAGGTCCGTGCACCTGACGGCTCCTTCAAGACGATCGAAACGGGATCCGTCGGCGAGAAAAGCACGGCGATCCTGAGCCTGCTGTTGTCGGCCGGGGACCAGCCCATCATCATCGACCAGCCCGAGGATGACCTGGACAACCAGTACGTTTACAAGGTAGTCGTGGACCTGCTGCGACGGCGCAAGTTCTCGCGGCAGGTGATCATCGCGACGCATAACGCCAACATTCCCGTGAACGGAGATGCTGAGCTGATTGTGGCCCTCGGCGTCAAGGACAGGCTCGGCGTCGTGCTCGACGCGGGGAGCATCGACCGCCCGCCTGTCAAGGAACTCGTCAGCCGCATCATGGAAGGCAGCGCCGAGGCCTTTCGGTTGCGCCGCGAACGGTACGGGTACTGAGCTATGTTTGACACTTTGGATGAGATCGAACGACAGCTCGCCAACGGGGAGGATGCCCGCGCGGAGTTCAAGGAGGTGCTGCTCGGTGCGCACGGAGTTCGTTCGCCGAACACCGAGGACTTGGCGGGCGAAATGGTAGGCTTCGCGAACGCCGAGGGGGGAGTCATCTTTCTGGGCGTGGAGGATAGCGGGATCGTTCGCGGACTGCCGGAGGACCGACTCGGGGATGTCGAGCAGTGGGTTTTCAACGTGGCGACGAACAACTGCGATCCTTCGATCCGGCCGATCTTGCGGAAGGAGCGGCTCCCGCAACCCAACGGCCGCGAGGTCATCGTCATGTTGGTCGAGCTTCGCCGCGGTCTCTACGTCCCCGCTACGAGCGGCGGACGGCACTATGTGCGGGTTGGTTCTAGCAAGCAGATCCTCACGGGAGCGCCGCTGGCCAGGTTGTTCCAGGAACGCGGCCGCGCTTTCGTCTTTGACGAACAGCCCGTTCCGACGGCGACGAAAGAAGACCTCGATCGCGAGGCCTTGGAACGATTCTTCCAGAACCGTCCCCCAGCGATCCCGTGGCAGGACCTTCTGCGCAACACGCGGATTCTCGCCAGAGCCGACGAAGAGCCTGACCGGCCCACTGTCGCCGGACTTTTGGCCTTCGGCAAGGCGCCGCGGGCCCGTTTGCCATCCGCATACATTGAAGCGGCGGTCTACCGCAGCATCGCTCTGACTTCCGACGATCTGGTGCACTCGGAACAGATCGATGGGAGATGCGATGCGCAAATCGACGATGCGAGGGCCTTCGTCGCGCGCTTCATGCTCAAGCCGGCGCGCAAGCCTGCTGGGCGGGAGGACCATCCGCAGTATGACATTGGCGTGGTTCACGAGGCGGTCGTCAACGCCATAGCGCATCGCGACTACTCGATCGCCGGCTCGAAGATCAGGCTCTTCCTCTTCTCCGACCGGCTGGAACTCTACAGCCCTGGCGGTCTTCCAAACACCCTCACGATCGAGACAATGCCGTTCCGTGTGTTCACGCGAAACCAGCTCCTCGTGAGTTTTCTCTCGAGGATGAAAAGCCGCCGGACCGGACGGGCATTTTTGGAGTCGCGCGGCGAGGGTGTGCGACGGATTCTCGACGCCAGCGAGACCCACTCCGGTCGCCGTCCGATTTACGAGCTGTTCGGAGAAGAGCTGAGGCTCACGATTTGGGCAAAGCCCTCGCCTCACCAGGATCGGACGGGCGAGTCATGAACAAGCAACGAAGCGATACCGGCGATTGCCGCCGCCTGATCGAGGTCGCGTTGCCCATTCGGGAGATCTCGGCGGAAAGCGTGCGGGACAAGAACATCCACCACGCCCACATCAGCCATCTGCACCTCTGGTGGGCTCGTCGTCCTTTGGCGGCATCGCGCGCGGTGGTCTTCGCTTCGCTCGTGCCCGATCCCGATGATCCTTTCTGTCCTGAGGAATTCCGGGCTGCTGTGGAGCGCCATCTCAAGACGCAGGTCCCGGCGGAACTTAAACACTATCGTCGTGGGCGTGAGATCCGCCGCGACGAGGACCCGTACCGGCCCTACGACGGCATGCCCGATACCTTGCGCAATCGCCTGCTCATGTTCATCGCCAAGTGGTCCCCAGAGTCCCTGGCGTTCGAGGCGGGAAAGCGAAAGAACGCGGCGGCGCCCAAGGAGCTCCTCGACGACCGTTCCCTCGTGAAATGGGAAACTTCCGATCCGGAGAACACCCAGGGAAACGAGGTCCTTCGCATCGCGCGCGAGCTGGTGAAGGTCGCTCACGGAGGCGATGTCCCGACCGTACTCGATCCCTTCGCCGGCGGCGGCGCGATCCCCCTTGAGGCTGGTCGGCTCGGGTGCCAGGCCATCGCCAACGACTACAATCCAGTGGCATATCTGGTCTTGCGGGCGACCTGCGAATTCCCCCAAAAGTACGGTAAGCCGGGCAAGAGAAAGAAGCTCGTCGAGGAGTTCGGCAAGCAGGTCGAACGAGAGGTCCAGGTTCCCAACATTCTCGTCCACGACTTTGAGAGGTGGGCCAACTGGGTTCTGGAATGGACGCGAGAGAAAATCCAGCATCTGTATCCCGCGGGGAAAGACGGTCACCCCATCCTAGCATACCTGTGGGCTAGGACGGCACCGTGCTCCAATCCATCGTGTCAGGGCCAGATTCCGTTGCTCCGCAGCCTTGTCCTGTGCAGCAAGGGCAGTAAGACGGCGCTCACGATGAACGTGGATAAGGCACGGAAGGAGGTCTCCTGCGGAATCGCCAAGGGTCAGGCGATCAAGCGGACAGAGGGGACCAAAGGCCAACGAGGACCCGCCGTCTGCCCTTACTGCGAACAGACAACGTCGGAAGCAGACCT
Source organism: Methylacidimicrobium tartarophylax (assembly GCF_902143375.2). Lineage (GTDB taxonomy): Bacteria > Verrucomicrobiota > Verrucomicrobiia > Methylacidiphilales > Methylacidiphilaceae > Methylacidimicrobium > Methylacidimicrobium tartarophylax. The sequence continues at coordinate 3,593 of NZ_CABFVA020000131.1, forward strand.
GCGCGCTGCGGGGCAGGCTGGCAAGATGGGCGAGCGGATGGTGGCTGTAGTCGTCGAGGGCAAGGGAGGAAAAGACTATAGGCCAGTCGAAGACGCCGACCTTCACGCAGTCGAGAGGGCAAGAGCGGTCCAGGTAGAGGTTCCTGGCGAGTACATCGTTCCAGAGATCAATGGCCCCGCCGCGTCACCCGACGCTGGTTCACACCGTAGCATCAACCTCGAGCTTTACGGATTCACGCGCTGGGGGCAGCTCTTCAATCATCGTCAGCTCGTGTTGATGGATCACTTGGTGAAAGGCCTTCACGAGGCCGTCGCCGCGATGGAGCAGAATCTTCCGGACGCTGACTATCGACGTGCGCTCGCCACTTATCTTGGCCTCTGGATCGATCGTGTTGCCGCCTTCGGAAACACGTTCACGCGCTGGCGTGCGAGTCACCAGAAGAGCGAAACACCGTTCAGCGGTCAGTCGGTACCCATGATGTGGGACTACCCAGAAGTGAATCCCTTCGCTGACTCCTCTGGCACCGCATCAACACAGCTCGCATACATGCTCAAGGTCTTGCGCCATGAGGAAGCCGATGCGAATACGTGGATAACTCCCCGCATCACACTGGGATCGGCGGCTAGGATGAGCGACATTGAGACCGGGTTCTGCGACTACATCGTCACGGATCCTCCGTATGGGAACTCTATCGCCTACGCAGACCTGTCTGACTTCTTTTATGTCTGGTTGAAACGATCCCTGGCCGAGGTGCTTCCAACAGTATTCCAGACACCGCAAACTCCAAAGGAGGAGGAGGCGACAAGCCACAAGCACCGTCGCAACGGATCTCAGGAACGCGCGAATGAGTTCTATCGCCGTCTGCTGACGAAGAGCTTTAGAGAATGCAGACGTGTGGCAAAGGAACCGAAGCTCATCACCGTCATGTTCGCGCATCAGTCAACCGATGCCTGGACCGCTCTGCTCTCGGCTCTCTTTGAGGCGGGACTCTCTCCGGATGCGACCTGGCCGATTGCGACGGAAATGCCCAACACTGCTCTTGCGTTGGGGACAGCGTCGCTGGAATCATCGGTGACCGTCGCTTGCCGCCGCCGGATCGTTGGCAGCGCCGCTTCCTACAAGCAAGTGCAGCGGGAGATCGAGCAGGTTGTCCAGGAATCCGTCAAGCGCTTCTGGTCGTACGGCTTCCGCGGTGTCGACCTCGTCGTCGCCTGTTACGGGCCAGCCGTCGGCGTTTTTGGCAAGTACGAGCGCGTGGAGAAGGCGGACGGCACGCCCATCGGGATTCCCGAGCTTCTGGAACTCGCGAAGCACGCGGCCCGGGCCGCCATTGCCGGCGAGTTCTGCGGGGACAACCTCTCGACGCTTTACTACGTCTGGGCGAACCTCTATGGCACAGCGACGCAGGCCTGGGACGACGCCCGGCTGGTTGTGCAGATCGGCGGCGACGAGGACAACGCGATGGAGGTTGCTCGCGGACACGGCATTTTCGTGGTAGAGGGTTCGAAGTGCCGCCTTGCGCTGCTTGAGGACCGCGCCGACCGCCGAGGACTCGGGATCGATCAGAATCCGCCCCACATCGATGCACTCCATCGCAGCATGCTTCTCTGGAAGGAAGAAAAGCGAAAGGAGTTGGTCGGGTATCTCGGCCAACGCGACCTCTTGGAGGACGGCCCGTTCTGGAAACTGGCTCAGGCGCTCTTCGAGGTCTTCCCCCGCGATCTGGAGGACTGGAAGCTGATCAACGCCTTGCTCGGCGAGCGCCAGACGCTGCGCACGGAAGGCAAGAGCACGGCATACAGGGACGCGCAACGGGAACTGTCCTTCGACGAAGGAGGTGAGAAGCGATCATGAGTGAAACCCTCAAGCCCTGGTACGCCGTTGCGACACCTCACGAGGACATCCGTGAAGGGCGCCTCGCGGAGGCCGTCTTCGCGGCGAACGTCTGGGCGGTCGTCCAGGGCACGGCCCCGGAAGTCTACCTCGATCCCGAAGAGTTCTTCCGCAAGACCTACCTGACCACCGGGCTGTCCACCGTGTTGAGTCGGGTTGCGGAGGCGTTGCGCCGCGGCGGCGAAACCGGAGACCGCATCATCAGTCTCCAAACGGCCTTCGGCGGCGGTAAAACGCACACGCTCGTCGCCTTGTGGCATTTGGCGAAACACGCGGATCGGCTGAAAGGATCGCTTCACTCGGAGGGACTGCGAAAGGCCATCGGTGGGCAACTGCCGGATAAGGTGAAAGGCGTCGCGGTCTTCACCAACCAGACCTGCGACGCGACCCAGGGCCGCCAGGTCGGAGACGGCGTTCAGCTACGCACGCTGTGGGGCGAGTTGGCGTACCAGCTCGGTGGGAAGGCTCTCTACGAGCGCGTGCGGGCGAACGACGAGAGCCAGCGTGTGCCGCAGGGGATCTTCTTCGAGATTCTGCAGGCCGCGTCGCCGTGCCTGATCCTGCTGGACGAGCTGGCCGACTACTGCGTGGGCGCGGCGGCCGTTCCGGTAGGCGAGACGAGCCTGGCGGATCAGACCGTCTCCTTCATCCAGCAGTTGACCGAGTCCGTGCAGCAGGTCCCGGGCGCGGTCGTGGTCGCCACTCTTCCGGCGAGCAAGTACGAGGTCGCCCAGAGCGAAAAGGGGCAGGAGGCTTTCGTAACGCTGGAGAAGCGCTTCCAGCGCCTCGGGGCCGACGTCAAGCCGGTCGCAGACGAGGAGATCTATGAGGTCGTTCGCGCGCGCCTGTTCGAGTCCATCGCGCCGGACAGGGAGCTGGACTATCCGAAGAAGGTCGCCCAGGTCTATCAGGGCATGTACGCGGCCCACGCTGGCGAGGTGCCCTCGGAGGCCGCGAAGAACACATACCGCGAGCAGCTCCAGCGTGCCTATCCCTTCCATCCCCTGCTCATCGATGCGCTCTACACCCGCTGGGGCAGCCACCCCGACTTCCAGCGGACGCGGGGCGTGCTGCGCCTGCTCGCCAGCCTCGTGGGCGACCTCTGGAAGCGCCGACAGGGGAACACCGAGACCCAGCACGTCATCCAACCTTGCCATATTCGCTGGTCCGTCGATGCTCTGCAGGCGGCTCTGACGCGACTCTGGGGTCCCGCGTACCAGTCCGTGGCGGCCGCCGACATCATCGGTGAGCGGTCCAACGCTGGCGTCTTCGACGAGGAACGCGGAGGCGACTACCGGAGCGAGTCCATCGGGCGGGGGCTGGCTTCCGCCATCCTTCTCGGCTCGTTCGGCGGCCAGGGCGGTCGTAGCGGATTCAGCTCGAAAGACCTGAAGCTCGCGTGCGCCAAGCAGGGCCTGAACTGGAACTACGCGGACGGGGCCTTGTTGGAGCTGGAGAACCGCTGCTTCTACCTCCACACGGCGACCGCCGGGAGCCTCGGCAAGCGCTACTGGTTCGGCACGAAGCCGACGCTGAACAAGCTGGTCGTCCAGTACCGCCAGCAGAGCGCGAAGGAGAGCTTCGGCGAAGAGATCCTCGATGACCTCCGGGCCGAGTCGCAGAAGGGGGCTCTCGCAGGCGCGACCTGGCGCGTGATCGTCAACCCCGCCGAGGATCTGCCGGAGCAGAAGTCGCTCACCTTGCTGATCCTTCCACCGTCACTCGCCTGGGACGAGAACGGCGGGGCGAAGGACGCGATCCAGGAGCGCGTGAAGGCGATCAGCACTCGGTGCGGTGGAAAGGACCGCCTGTACCGCAACACGCTGCTCTTTCTGGTGGGAACCACTCGGGGGCTAAGCAAACTCCGGCAGGCACACCGAGAGCGGGCGGCTCTGGAGGGCGTCCGCGCGGACTACTGGGATCAGCTCGACGAGGAGCAGCAGGAAGATCTCAAGAAGCGCCTGGACGCGGCACGTAAGGCCACCCTCGAGGCACTGGGCCCCGCCTACACCGTTGTCCTTCGGGTGCGCGGGCAAGAGGTCGAGCCGTGCGCGCTCTCGGACGCGCGCCGGACCTTCCAGGAACACCTTGGCTACGTGTGGACGACGCTCGTTGAGGACGAGGAATGGATTCTCCGACGCGTCGGCTCGGTGACGCTCGAGAGCACGGGCCTCATCCCGAAGGAAGGTGGGCTACGCCTGAAGGATGCCGTCGAGGCCTTCCTGCGGTTCACAGACAAGCCCATGGTCGCGGCCAAGGAGGCAGTGACCGGAGGGCTCGCACAAGCCTGTGTGGACGGACTGGTGGGCGTCGGCCGGGGCGGAAGCCTCTCGACGCTCCAGACCCGGTACTGCAAGCAGTCGGTGTCGCTCGATCCGAGCGAGGACGGCGTGTGGATCATCCCGCCATTCACGCCGGAGCCGGCGAAGGTCCTTGGTGGCGAGGAGACCGCCGGAGCCGGTGTGGGTGCCGAAGAATCAGGCGTCGGAGGCGGAACGGAAAGCGGCACAACACCCGGCGACACTTCAGGAACGGGCACCGCCACGAAGCCCGGGGCCAAGGGCACGGTTCGCCGATTCGTCGTCCGCGGTGACGTTCCGGTCGAGAACTGGGGCGAGCTTTTTCGTTGCTTCGTGGGGCCCGCCGCTCGGATGAATCTGAAGAAGCTCGGGCTCGGCGTGCAGTTCGAGATAGTCGTTCCGGACGACCGGAAGTTGAGCGAGAACGATCCCGCGCTCAAGGCGATGAAGGAGGCCGCACGGCAGCTCGGACTGACATTCCAGATCGAGGAGTGACCCTCGTGGTACGTCGACCGATTATCTCACCCGGTCGACCTTTCGGTGGTCCGATTCGGAAGTGAGCTCGGCAGAATAGCATGCCTTGTGAACTGCTCCCTAAAAATCCGACCGGTTGTTAACTATAAAAAGGAAGCTGCTGGAATGTCAGACAAGACAAGACAAGCAAACGGACGCGTCGTCGGCAGAGCGCGGAGTCTAAGGCCAAGGTGGTCGTCGTGGCGTTGCGCGAGGACAAAACGATCAACCAATTGAGCACGGAATTTGGGGTGCATCCGGTCGCGGTAGGTCGGCGGTTGGAGCGCGAGAGCCAAGCCGCCGAGTTGCGGGAGCGGAAAAACCGCTGGCTGAAAAGAAGCTCGGCCCTCTCACTTGAGGCCCGTCGGGCCGTGATTCACTGCCCGGGGGAACTGTCCGTGCGCCGCCCGTGAGGGTTGCTCGGTCTGGACCACGGCGGGCTTTACGATTAGCTGGCAGGTCCGGACGCCCGGCAGATCGCGTCGTGGCATCGCCTGGACGAGTACTTCGGGTTCTACAGAAGGAACGACTGCATCAGGGACTTGATTACCGGACGCCCTTGGCAGTATGGGAAGACACCCCAGGAGCGAGCCGGGAGGGGACTTGGAACGGCTCGGTGCCTCCAACCCCTCTCGATTCGAATTAACCGAACTTCCGCAGGTTTTTGACCATTTTGCTGACGCATCAATGACTTTTACCCAATTGTGTAGGACCGATATATTCCAATATTCACTTGAGATGTAGGCGCAATATCGGATAATGTGTAGGTATGCATTTGCAGGAGGTCCGCACGCGGCGCAACGGGAAGGTCTATTCCTCCTACGTGATCCGGGAGT
>NZ_CABFVA020000132.1 GCF_902143375.2 Methylacidimicrobium tartarophylax
CCCCGGCGGCCCTCCGTAAGGAGGGGCCCAGCTTCGACCTGCCCATCGCCCTGGCTGTCCTCGGCGCCACCGATCAAATGGAGAGTCCTCACACCGAGGACTTCTGGGCGCTTGGAGAGCTCGCACTTTCCGGTGAGCTTCGGCCCGTCCGAGGGGTCTTACCGGCAGTGATCGAAGCCAAGCGGCAGCGGGCGAAGCATCTGCTGCTTCCCGCAGCCAACGCCGCTGAAGCGGCCGTAATCAGCGGGATCCGGATTCACCCGGCCCGTTCTCTCGCGGAAGCCGCCGCCTTTCTACGGGATCCGGAAGCTTCCCCCCAACCGGAGAGCTCGAACGAGCCCTCGGCCCTCAAGCAGCCTCCCGAACTCGATTTTGCCGATGTCAAAGGCCAGCTCGCTGCCAAGCGGGCCCTAGAGATCGCCGCTGCTGGCGGGCACAACGTCCTGCTCATCGGCCCGCCCGGGAGCGGAAAGTCGATGCTCGCTCAGCGAATTCCGACCATCTTCCCATCCATGACCTTGGATGAATCGATCGAGGCGACTCGCATCCATAGCGTCGCCGGCCTGCTTCCCAGCGGCGTGGGTCTGCTCCGCCAACGACCTTTCCGGGCGCCTCATCACTCCACATCGGACGCCGGCCTAGTCGGCGGGGGGTGTCATTTTTGGAAATGGCTGCAACATTCAAGAAATGAATGCAACGCATCAGTCGATTTTGCGTCTGAGGATGGCGTCGCATGAAGCCGTCCCTACGGAAGACGCGGACGTTTTCGCTTCCCGACGGAACGTCGATCGACTCCACTTCCCAAATTTCCGTCGTCCGGTGGTACGGCCCTGTAGCCAAGAACGTGCGGGCTGTTTCGGTGCCGCATGTTGCGATCTTTCTTCGGCATCTTGGTGAGGACGGCAAACCAGGGGCGATCATTCGTCGGCAAGCTGCGCTCACCCATCTGGGCCAACTCCGAATCGGGTCCGTGTGGCGCGACGGCGTCAGCAACGAATCGATCGACTTTCCCGAAGAGACGTTCGATGTCTCGTTTTCTCCCGGCGGTTACCGCATTGTCTCCCCTTACGAAGCTGCGCATGGAGAAGGACGCCGGATCCTGATACCACCGGACGATTACCAGTTGCCGGATTCGCGCGATCAGAACTTCCTGCTCGACTTCGTCCTTCGGGACGGAAAGAACCTTCTGATTCCGTGTATGGAGTTCTTTGTCCGTTGTTATGGCCGCTCCATGGAAGTGCAGCGAGTCCTGGCGACGTATCCTTGGAGCGAGGCGCAGCCGCGCCTCTACAAGCGTCTTGACTGGCCGCCGGAACCCGGCAAGTGGCCGATCCGGCTCGCGCCGAGAATGCACAACGATGACGCGGTCTTCCTGGCACACGTCTGTTACGATTCTCGCGCGACCAGAGCAGCAAAGAGCATCTACTCGCAAATAGAGATCGGGCAAAACGCGTCGGGACACTGGATCTTTCTCAAGATCGAGCCTTGGTTCAGCGGGAAGGCAAAAATTGCCGTCGCGGGACGCCCAATCAACGGCGGTAAAACTTTTTTGGGATTGCGGATCCTCGGATGCAGCCAACCGCCCGGTCCCGTCATCCTCCGCGACCGGGAAGACCGCGTAATACCGGATCCGTCGTTGGACATCCAGGGCGGAGCCGAGGAACGGAGGGGTCCCATCCGGCCGTTGCAGCCGCCCGACGCCCTTGAGTTGACCGACGACTACGAGCCGGATCGGGATTCCTCGCTTGTGGAGATCGAAGAAGAGGACTTCCGGATTCTGGGCGAGCCGAGACGCGTCGTCGACGTCGCGCACAAACGCGCAACTTCGACTCTGCGGATCAGAACCGGCCCGGCGGGCAAGGCTTCCCTCCTCTCCACGGGAGAGCCCTACGGTTCCGGGAAAGGAGTGGCCCAGGCCTCCCTACACTCCCCGGCGGTCACGGAGTCGCATGGCGTCCTGCTGGACATGTGGAACGCGGCGTGTCGCTTGCGTGAGACTCATCCCGCTTTCGTTTCCTCCGTGGAATGGTTCACGTTCGAGGACGGTTTCAAGGGCAATGCCGAGCCCAGGCTCATCACGCTGGAGCCTTTCGACAAGGAGAACAGGGTGATCGACTCGGAGGTGAGGAGTTGGGTCTTCCACGATACGAAATTGCGGATTCCCCGCGGGGTACTGGTCATGCGGATCGTGATTTCTAGAACGTCCATCTACATTGTGGAAATCCAACGGCGCACACTCTGGAGAAAAGACGAAACCGGAATGTCCATAGCAACGGAAGAGCCGCTCAAGGGACTTGTCTTCGTATTGGACGATGACCGGTTTTTGGAACCGTGGCTGCGGATGGTGCTGGATCGAGTGCGCCACGTCAAGGGCGTGATGGAGCGACTGACAAACGACTGCCCGGGCGCGGCGCACGCGTTCAAGCACTCGAAGGCGGCCTCGGAAATGATTGTCTGCGAGGCGGCGGTCAGGAACGCGCTGAAAAAGGTGGGGTTCGAGTTGTGACTTTTTTGCGATGCTTCGGTGAATCGGTCGGTTTTTTGCTGGTGGACGGCCTTGCATTGGATCAATGGCTCGCCTTGCGCAAGGTGCTCGGAGATCTGGATTCGCAGCTGCGTTTCTGTGAGGACCTCGTCTTCGCCTGGACACTCACCATCATCTTGGTTTTCCGGCAGGCCGCCTTTGCGGGCAAGCCACTGATTTATTTCCTGGCGAATGTTCATACCACAGACAAGGGGCCGGGCCTTTGGAGCAGTTCTGGGTCGATCAGGGGGTGACACAACACGAGAGGGCCTACGCCAATGGCATAGGCGATGGGGACACGGCTGAGGTCTCCGATCTGCTGAGCCAGCCCAAACTACGTGTCGTGTCATCGACAAGGTCGACCGGATCATGCACGGCATGGAGTTGGCTGCGGCGGGGATGCACAGCCAGGTTCGGCAATGGCCTAGGCAGGGATTCATGCGAAACGTTCTCGATCTATTCCATGACCGCGGTTTTCTATCTTGTATGGGGATTCCACGAGCCTGTTCCCGGCCTATGCACCATTTCCGCGGCACATCTGATCGCGGTCTCCGGGCGGCTCGATTTGCTGCGACACGACCTTGACCAGGACTTGATTATGCTTCGCACGGAAAGCCTGCCAGCGGCGAAGGAAGACGGATCATGACGCTCGTGCAGTCCACATCTCAGGAGCGCCGAGCGGTTCAAGAGGACGCCACGTTCTCTCACTTTCACGGCTTCCCGGAGACGACCCTGCTCGAATCGGGCAAACTTCCAATTGCCGAAATCGCTAAACTTGCCATGCGGGAAGGTCAATATACGAATCCGCTCTATCGGGTTCACCGCTGGTTCGCCCGACGCCTCGGTTCTCAGTTCCGGTCAATCTTGACTGGTCTTTCGCTCAGTGCTGCTGAAACGAGCCGTTTTTGGGACACCCTCCTGGGTGATGTGCCGCTGGACGGCGCGGTCGTCCTGGATCCGTTCGTCGGTGGGGGAACCAGCCTAGTAGAAGCCATGCGCTGTGGTGCCTACGTGATCGGATACGACATCGACCCGGTAGCCACGTTCATCACGAGATTTGAACTGCAAGCAGCTGCCTGCAATCCCGAGAGCGGCGAGATTGCCGAGCTCCGCGGCTCCATCGCTACCCAGATCGCACCTTTCCACAGGACCAAAGTCAAAGGCCGGGAGCACGAGGTCTTGCATCACTTCTGGGTGGAGCGTCGGACATGTCGTTCCTGCGGGACCACTTTCGAGATCCATCCGCATTTCCAGTTGGCGTCCAGCAAGGAGAAGAGGCTCCAGTGGGCTTTCTGTAAGGCATGCCACGAAGTCTACGAGCTTCCCATAGAGCGAAAGGAAATTCACTGTAGATGCGGCACCCGGACCCGCATCAGACAGGGTACCCTCAATCGTGGAAAGGTTGGCTGTCCCACGTGTGGCAACATAACGGGCCTCGCTGATCGTGGAGATAGCTCGACGCCCCCAAAGTGGCGCTTGTTTGCTCACGAATACATCGAGCAAAACCCAAGCGGCGTAACGCGGCATTTCAAGAAGGCGACGAAGGAGGACTGCATTTGCTATGGAAAGGCCTCGCGTCTTCTCAAGGAGATTGAGGACTCCGAGGGCTTGTTTGCACCGATGCGCGAGATCCCGACAGATAGCCGCTCAGACCAGCGACCGATCATCCACGGCTTCAGAAGATATCGAGACCTGTTCAACGACCGCCAGCTGCTACATCTGACCCTGCTCGGCAAGGCTATCGCAGCTGTGGCTGAGCCCCGCGTCCGGCGCCTTCTTGCTATGGCCTTCAGCGAGCATCTCACCACGAACTGCATGTACACGGCCTATGCTTTCGGCTATCCGATCTTCCGCAGGTTTTTGACCATTTTGTTGATACATCAATGAATTTTACGCATTTGTGTAGGACCGATTATATCGACTATTTGCTTGCCAGGTAAGCTATCTATCGGGCAATATGTAGGTATGCATTTGCAGGAGGTCCGCACGCGGCGCAACGGGAAGGTCTATTCCTCCTACGTGATCCGG
>NZ_CABFVA020000133.1 GCF_902143375.2 Methylacidimicrobium tartarophylax
GGCGGGCGAGCCGCGGTCGCCGAAGCGGTGCGGAATCTCGCCGCCAGCGGAGCGCGCCCTCTGGGAATCACCGACAATCTCAATTTTGGAGATCCTTATCGGCCGGAAGCGTTTGGACAGCTTCGGGGAGCGGTCGAGGGGATCGCGGAGGCGTGCCGGGCGTTCGGCCTTCCCGTGACGGGAGGAAACGTAAGCCTCTACAATGAATCCCCCTCCGGCGCGATCCTGCCCACTCCGGTAGTCGCGGCAATCGGTCAGATCGAGCGGGAAGAAGAGATCACCCCCATGGGCTTTCAAAGGGAAGGAGATCGGCTGCTGCTCCTGGGGGGATGGGGTGAGGGGCTTTCCGGCTCGATCTATGCCTGGGACCTTCTCGGTTGGCGGCAGGGGTCGGCTCCCGCAGTCGATCTGGCGCGGGAAATCGCACTTCTGTCTCTGCTTCGGCTGCTCATCGCTCGGGGAGTCGTGCATAGTGCTCATGACCTCTCCGACGGAGGGCTGGCGATCGCTCTCCTGGAATCGTCTCTGGCCGGACCCGGTCGCTTGGGGGCGGAAGTCTCCCTGCCGACGTCGCCGACGGCGGAGGAACTTCTCTTCGGAGAGAGCCAGGGAAGGGTGCTCGTCACCGTGGCTGCTGAGGAAGAGAAGGGGGTCATCGAGGAGTGTGCGCGCCGAGAGATCGCCGTCGAGCCGATCGGACGGGTCGGGGGCTCCTTGCTGCGGCTGGAGCAGGCTCAGGATCGGCTGGAGATCGAGGTGGGGGAGCTTGGACGGATCTGGAGCGGTGCCCTCCCGGGGCTCATGTCCCCCAAGGACGAGTTCGAATAGACAAGAAAGGGCGGGAGTTTATTCCGCGACGGCGGTCGCCACGGGCTTCTCCTTTGGGCAGGGAGCGGGGGCAAGGTAGTCGAGAAAGGACGAGATCACGGCACGAAGGCGATGCCGATGGACGATCTGGTCGATCAAGCCTTTTTCGTAGAGGAACTCCGCGGTCTGAAAGCCCTTGGGAAGCTCCTGGTGCGTGGTTTCCCGGATGACTCGGGCTCCGGCAAAGCCGATCATCGCTTTCGGCTCGGCCAGGATGATGTCTCCCAGGGAAGCGAAGCTCGCCGTCACTCCCGCCATCGTCGGGTTGGTCAAAATCGAGAGAAAGGGGACTCGGGCTCGCTTGAGCCGGACGAGGGCGGCGCTCGTCTTGGCCATTTGCAGGAGGCTGAGCATCCCCTCGTACATGCGGGCGCCCCCGGAAGCGGAGACGATCACGACGGGCTGCCTCTCTCGGGTGCCGCGCTCGATCGTCCGGGTGATCTTTTCGCCCGCGACCGAACCCATGCTTCCGCCGAGGAACTGAAAGTCCATCAACGCAAGGGAGATCGGTTTCCCCTCGATTCGTCCCGCTCCGCAGATCACCGCGTCGGAGAGGCTGCTCTTCTCTCGATAATGGGCGAGCCGGTCGGCGTAGCTTTTGACGCCTTGAAAACGGAGGGTATCGACCGAGGAGAGGGAGGAGTCGGTCTCCCGGAAGCTGTCCGGGTCGAGGAGGAGGGCGATCCGTTCGCGAGCGGGAAGGGCGAAGTGGTGCTGGCAGTGCTTGCAAACCTTCTGATTCTGATCGAGTTCCTTGATATAGAGGATATGCTCGCACTCCGGACACTTCATCCAAAGCCCTTCGGGAATATCGCGCTTTGGGCCGGAGGGGATGCGCGGCGCTCGATGGCGATCGTGATTCTTGTTCATGAAGGAGGGACCGATTCGGCTAGGAGCGCGCAACGGCCAGAACGCAGACCAACCCGGCCCCCGACTCCGAAAGCCGCGCCGCGCACTCCCGTACCGTCGCTCCTGTCGTGATTACGTCATCCACTAGTAGCAGATTTTTGCCGACAAGGTCAAAATTCCTTTGCGGGCGGAAGGCGCCCTCGAGGTTGATCGAGCGTTCGTCACGCGGGAGGGCCGCTTGGGGTGGGGTCGGCCGGACGCGAAGGAGGGCCTTTTGGACGGGAATCCCTTGCCGCTTGCCCAGGAGACGCGCGATCTCCTCCGCCTGATTGAAGCCACGGGATCGCTCTCGAACCGGATGGAGCGGAATCGGAATCAGCGCATCCCAAGGGAAGGTGGCGGCATAGGTTCGGAATCCGATTTCGAGCAGCTCGGCCAGCCAAGGAATCCGATCGATCTGCTTGCCGTACTTGAGCTGCAAGACCGCTCGCTTGACCGCTCCGGAGTAGCGGTAGGGAGCGCGGGCCCAGAGGAAGCTAGGGGGGGTCTCCTGGCAGCGCGGGCAGAGGAGAAATCCCGGTGCGCAGCAGCGGACGCAAAAAGGAGGGAGGTGCTCCCGGAGGGGTCCTTCCTCCGCGCGAGGGGGAAAGAGAAGATCGAGCAGGTCGCCGGCTAGGCGATTCGTCCATGCCGATGCCGTCCAAAGGCGATCCACAGCAAAACTCCCAAAAGGGCAATCACCAAGGGGCTCCACCAGCCCAGGGGCGACCCAGCGGGTCGGGCCGCCAGGCCGTAGAGAAGGGTGACCCAGAGAGCATGGATCCCGATCGGCAGCCAGAGCGCACCGCTCACGAGGTAGGCGGTGGCGAGAGTCGCCCCGGCGGAAAAGAGGAGAAGTCCTTGCAGGTCGAACCAGGAGAACGAGAGGATCGGCGCGAGGTGGGCAGAGAGGAGCTTCCAACCCGAGAAGAGGGTGAGCGGGCCTCCCGTCTCGTCCGGGGCGGCATGCAAATAATGCGCGAGGCAAAAAAGCAGTGCGCTGGCGAGGAGCCCGGGGAGGGGCCCGAGGCTACGCAAAAGGATGGTGAAGAAGATCCCGCGGAAAAGTAACTCCTCGGAGAGGGCAACGAGGAGGCCACGCCCCAGCCAAGCCGCGAAGGAAGCGGGATCGGAGTGGATTCCCGCCGGATGGCCGCCCAGAGCGGAGAGAAGAAGCGGCAGGAGGCAGACTAGGCCGGAAGAAAAACCGAGCAGACATCCCCAAAGGAAGGGGCGGAGGACGGGTCGGGAGAAGCCGACGTCGCTCCAAGAGCAGATGCCCATCTTCTTGCGGAAGGGCAGAAAGAGGAGGAGAGCCGACAGCTCGAGAACGCGGCGAAAGTAACGCCCGGCCGGAGCGGGATACATAGGGTTGAGAAGCGCATGAACGGCTGGGCTCAACAGGGTGGCGGCCAAGAAGATCGCAAGAAGGTAGGCGAGGAAGGCCGGGAGCGGAGAGGAGGAGCGCTCGGGCGAAGGCATGGACGACGGCGAGCATTTGCGGGAAGGCGCCTCTCCCGCAAGAAGAATGGGGGAGATCCGCATGCGAGGAGAAGGGAATTGGGGACCGTTTTGATTTTTTCTAATGCGCGCGCGGTCCCCTGCTCCTATGCTTCACGGGTAGGTGACGACGACGCCGCTGGAATTTGAGAAGCCGATCTGGGAGATGGAGCGCGCCCTGGAAAATCTGAAGGCGCGAGCCAAGGAGAATCCGGGCGATTGGAAGGAAGGGATTGCCAGTCTGGAACGGAGACTGGGCGAGGCACGCCACTCGGTTTACGCCAGCTTGACCGCCTGGCAGCGCGTCCAGATCGCACGCCATCCCCAGCGGCCTTATACCCTCGACTTTTTGGAGAGGTTGGCCCCGGGGTTCCTCGAGCTCGGAGGCGACCGGGCGTTCGGCAACGATCCCGCGATGATCGCCGGCTTGGCCACCTTCGGCGGACGGAGGGTGGCTTTCGTCGGGCAACAAAAAGGGCGGAACCTGAAAGAGAATCTGCGGCGCAACTTCGGCTGCCCCCATCCGGAAGGTTATCGCAAGGCGCTTCGCGTGATGCGGCTGGCGGCCACCTTTGGGCTCCCGATCGTGACGTTTATCGATACGCCGGGAGCCTATCCCGGGGTAGGCTCGGAAGAGCGCCATATCGGACAGGCGATCGCCGAGAACCTGGCCGAGATGTCGCAAATGCCCGTGCCGATCGTGGCGGTGGTCTTGGCGGAAGGAGGGAGCGGAGGCGCCCTCGGCATCGGAGTGGCCGACCGAATCCTGATGTCGGAAAATGCGTATTATTCGGTCATTTCCCCGGAAGGGTGTGCAGCGATCCTTTGGGAGAGCCGCGCCCATGCTCCTCAAGCGGCTGAAGCCTTGCGGCTGACGGCCCAGGATCTCCACCAGATGGGGTTGATCGACCGGATCTTCCCGGAGCCGGAAGGAGGCAGCCATCGGGATTGGGAGAAGGCGGCGCAGTTTCTGGAGAAGGCGCTGATCGACACGCTCGATGAGATCTGCGGCCGGAACAGCGAGGATCTGCTCGGTGAGCGGTACGAGAAGTTTCGCCGCTACGGGGTCTGGAAGGAAGACGAGAACGGTTCGGTCTGACCTGCCTTTCTTACGAGCGTTCTCCTGCGGCTTGCCCAGTGGATCGGCTTGGCAGGCACTCTCGCCGGGTTTTGCCTCCTTGCGGCATGTCTTTGGCTTCCTTCCGCTTCCGTAGACCTCGCCTTGGCTTCCCGGCCATTTGTTTCGCATCGGGTACGAACTTTGTGAGAAATGCAGGCGAATCGCCGCAGCGGCGGGCGGGAGGATAGAAAAATAGTTGAGGAAGAGGTCGTCTGGGCGTCCTCTCAGGGAGGGAAATATGCGTTTTGCCATCGTGGCGAGCAGTTATCACAAGGAGTATTGCGACGCCTTGGTTTCGGAGGCGGAAGCCGAGTTGCAGGGGCATGAGGTTACGTTCTGTCGGGTTCCGGGAAGCTTCGAGATTCCGCTCCAGGTCAAGCGGCTCGCCCACACAGGACAGTACAATGCGATCCTGGCCTTGGGCGTAGTCTGGCAGGGAGAAACTCTGCACGCGCAGGAAATTTTGCGTGCGGTGACCGACAGCCTCATGAGGATCGCTCTGGAAGAAGATGTTCCGGTGATCCACGAGGTGCTCTCCGTCAAGAGCGAAGCCGAGGTTCGGGAGAGAACCATGGGCGAGCTTTCCCGCGGAAGGGAAGGGGCCCGCACGGCGCTTGCCGTGGCCGAACTGACTCACGGAAGTTGAGCAGTCGGCGAAGGAGGAACGTGTCAGAGGGCCCGTGGGAGCTTGGGATGGCTGCAAAGAAGGGAAGCATGTCGCCGAGGAGAACGGCCCGGATCCGGGCCGTGCAATTTCTGTATCAGTGGGGAATCCGGCAGCAGCCGGCTTCCCGCGAAATCCTGGAGGACTTTTGGGCGCTGAGTCCAGCCAGCGCATCCGTTCGCCGGTTCGCCGAGGATTTGATCCTGGGCGCGATCGATCATGTCTCTTCTCTGGATGAGCGGATCGAGGAGTATGTGGAGAATTGGCAGATCGAGCGATTGGCGGCGGTTGATCGGAGTATTCTCCGGGTGGCTCTCTATGAGCTCTTCTTCCGGGGGGAAATCCCCCCGGTCGTCTCGGTGAATGAAGCCGTGGAGGTGGCGAAGCAGTTGAGCAGCGAAGAGTCGGGGAGATTTGTCAACGGAGTCCTCGACCGAGCGCTGCGCGACGTGAACCGGCCGCTTCGAGCGATTCAGGATGGAGGAGGAGAAGCGTGAAGACCTTTTGGCGGAAATTGGTCGAAAAGTTTACGCCGGGAGCAGGAGAGAAGGTCGACTGGGAGGCGCTGCTGCTCGAGGCCGATTTGGGATTGGCACTGACCGAGAGGCTGACCCGGCTGTTGAGCGACGAGGGTCTGACCCGTAAGCCAAGGGAGGCAGAAGAGCGGATCCGCCAGGAGCTGCGAAGGATTCTCACCGCTCACACCCCGAAGGTTGCGAACCCGGAGAGGCCCGAAGTCATTTTGCTCGTCGGGGTCAATGGCGGAGGGAAGACGACGACGGCGGCAAAGCTGGCCTTTCTCCACGGGAAGGAAGGAAAGCGGGTCGTGCTGGCGGCGGCGGATACCTTCCGGGCTGCCGCGGTCGAGCAGTTGGAGATGTGGGCTCGGCGGATCGGCTCGCGCTTCGTGGCCGGGAGCCCCGGAGCAGATCCGGCGAGCGTGGCCTTTCGGGCGCATCTGCAGGCGGAAGAGGAGAAGGCGCAACTGCTCATCGTCGATACGGCGGGCCGCCTCGCCACCAAAAGCAACTTGATGCTGGAGGCGGGAAAGATCCGGAGGACGCTCGCCAAGCGGGATCCCGAGGCCCCCCATCACGTCTGGCTCGTGGTCGACGGCACGGTAGGAACCAACGCCCTTTCGCAGGCAGCGGAGTTTCATCGGGCGGTCGGGCTTTCCGGGCTGATCGTGACCAAGCTGGATGGCTCCGCCAAGGGCGGGATGATTGCGGCAGTCCAGGAAGAGCTGGGCATTCCCACGGTCTTCGTCGGGACAGGGGAAAAGGTCGAGGATCTTGAGAGCTTCGATTCCGAGCGGTATGTCGAAGAGTTTTTCGGAGGCTGACGCCCGCTGGATGCGGAGAGCCTTGGCGCTGGCCCGCAAGGGGCTTGGCACGGCAAGTCCCAATCCGGTGGTGGGTGCCGTGCTGGTCCGCGAGGGGAAGGTTCTGGGCGAAGGATTCCACCGGCGCGCCGGGCTCCCTCACGCGGAAGTCGAAGCGATCGAGGATGCTCACCGGAAGGGGAATCTCCCGAAGGGAGCCACTCTCTATGTAACGCTGGAACCCTGTTGCACCACGGGGCGGACGCCGCCCTGCGTCGATCGGATCCTCCGGGAGGGGATTGCGCGGGTCATCGTGGGAATGGTCGATCCGAATCCTCTTCACCAAGGGCGAGGTCTTGCCCTGCTCGCAGGCGAGGGAGTCGAGGTCGCGCAGGATCTGCTCGAAGAGGAGGCGCGGGATCTGAACCGTCCGTTTGTTCGCTGGATCAGTAGCGGCCGACCGTGGGTCGTGCAGAAGAGCGCTTCCTCCTTGGACGGACGGATCGGCACGCGAACCGGGGATGACCGGTGGCTCAGCGGCCCCGCTTCCCGCCGGATGGCCCACCGGCTGCGGTGGGAGTCCGACGCAATCTTGATTGGAGCGGAAACCGCCCGACGGGACGATCCGGCGCTGACCGTCCGTTTGCCGGGCAGGAAAGGCAAGCCGCAGCCGTGGCGCGTCGTGGTCAGTCGATCCGGACGGCTGCCGGAGGAGCTTCGCCTCTTTACCGATTCCGTTCGGGCACGCACGCTGGTCTTCCAAAACTTCCCGTTGCCCATGCTCCTTAAGGAGCTTGGTCGGCGGGGGGTCTTGCGGGTCTTGGTCGAAGGGGGCGGAAAGCTTGCGGGAAGTCTTTTGGCCGAAGGACTCATCGATGAGGTCGCTCTCTTCCTTTGTCCGATGATCCTCGGGGAGGGGCCGTTATCGGTCGATTCACCTCATCGTCTTCTGGGTGCGCATTTTCGGTTGAAGGAGCGCAAGCGGTTGGGCGACGATCTCTTCTTTCGAGGGATTCGGATCGATTACGAAGGCAACGAAGCGGGTTGAGCGGATCGGGGAGGGAGGCGCGTGCATCGTCGAGTTTTCAAGGAGAGCCGTGAATCGGAAATCGGGAGCCTCCTCCTTTCGGAAGGCGTGATTCGCCAGAGGGTTAAAGCTCTCGCGGCCGATATTCACACCGCCTATTCCCCGGTCCCGTTCACGATCGTCGGCCTGCTCAACGGCAGCCTTCTCTTCACGGCCGATCTCTTGCGGGAACTGCCGCCGGAGACGGAGGTCGTGTTCTGGCGGGTGAAGAGTTACCGAGGAACCCTTTCGAGCGGCAACCCGGAGGGATTGGAGGCGGAAGGAGGGGAGTTTGCTGGTCGCCGGGTACTCGTGGTCGACGATATCCTCGATAGCGGCTGCACCCTCTCGGCGGTGGAGAAGCGGCTCCGCGCCCTGGGCGCCTCCTCGGTGGAGTATTGTGTCCTCCTAGCAAAGCAGAGAGCGCGTCCTCCCGGGTTTCCGGTTCCCCGTTGGGTCGGCTTCGAGATTCCGGATCGGTTCGTCGTCGGCTATGGACTCGATTACAACGGGCGCTATCGCGGCCTAAGCTCGATCCGGATGCTCGAGGAAGAGAAGATTCTTCCTGGGGGCGCGGAAAGTGCGGGGTAGGGTGTCCTTCCGGTGAGCCGGGATACGGGCGGGAGATCCGTCAAAGTTTATGGCCAGGCGTAGTGGGGTATAGTATGGGACTATCTAAGGAGAGACCAGGATAGGAGATGAGCCTCAAGTTTTGCCGACTCTGGTTGCAGAACTGGAAGAACTTCCTCGAAGTAGAGGTCGATATCGGAGATCGGCTCTTTCTGGTCGGCCCGAACGCTTCGGGGAAGTCGAATTTTCTCGACGCTTTTCGCTTTCTTCGGGATCTCGCACTGCCCGGAGGCGGCTTTCGAGAAGCCATCGACCGGCGCTGGGGCGTGAGCGCGATTCGCTGCTTGTCCGCCCGCCGCAATTCGGACGTCGAAATCCGCGCATCTCTGCAGGATACCGGTGGAGATCGTTGGGAATACCAGCTTGCCTTCAACCAGGACAAGCAACGTCCTCCTGCCGTGAAGAAAGAAAGGGTCGAGCACAACGGAGAAGTGGTGCTCGACCGGCCCAACGACGAGGACAAAAGGGATTCCGAGCGACTGACGCAAACCTATCTCGAGCAGGTCAATGTCAACCAGCCGTTCCGGGATATTGCCTTTTTTTTCGCTTCGATCCGCTACTTGCACATCGTCCCGCAGCTCGTGCGGGAGCCCGACCGCTCGGTGGGGAGGACGAACGACCCGTTCGGAGGCGATTTTCTCGAGCAGATCGCCAAGACCCAGGAACGGACCCGCAATGCTCGGCTGGGGAGGATCCGGAAAGCTCTTTCGGGCGCGGTTCCTCAACTCGTCGAGATCAAGATGGAGCGGGATGCAAAAGGGACGCCGCACCTTCACGGCAAGTATGAGCACTGGAGACCGCAGGGGGCTTGGCAAGAGGAGAACCAGTTTTCGGACGGGACCTTGAGGTTGATAGGACTTCTCTGGGCCATCCTCGAAAAAGGGGGACCCCTGCTGCTCGAGGAGCCCGAGCTTTCCCTTCATCCGGGGATTGTTCGAGTTTTGCCTCAAATGCTCGCTCGAGCGCAGCGACAGACGGGGCGGCAGATCTTCCTGAGCACCCATTCCCAAGACTTGTTTACGGACGAAGGCATAGGATTGGACGAAGTGCTCCTACTTCGGCCCTCCGCCGAGGGCACCGAGGTAAAGCTGGCGGCCGAATTTCCGGAGATCAAAGCGCTGCTCGGAGGAGGAAGCAACCTCGCCGAAGCGATTCTTCCGAAGACGGGGCCAACCGAGCCGGAACAACTGTTCTTGGCCCTCGATCCTTGACGATGTCCGTCGGGAGCACCATCTGCGCTACGGTCGAGGGCTCTGTCGATGAGGCCGTCGCGAAAAAGCTGATCGCGCACGTTGGAGCAAGCCCCGGCGAGATTTACATCAAACATGGGAAGACCAATGTCCGAAAGGGGCTCAACGGCTACGTCACGGCCGCACGTTACAAACGTTGGATGGTTCTGATCGATCTCGACCAAGATGCCGATTGCGCTCCGTTGTTACGGAAGGATTGGCTTCCTGCGTCCGAGCCCCGGTTCTGCTTTTGCGTGGCCGTGCGGGCCGTAGAAGCCTGGTTGCTTGCCGATGCGATCCATATCTCCCGCTACTTGGAAATCGATCAGACTAGAATCCCGTCGAATCCGGAAGAACTGCCCGACCCGAAGGCAGCGGTGGTGGAGCTTGCCGGCGGTTCGAGGAATCGAAAAATTCGCACGGACATGGTTCCACGTCCAGGAAGTGGGAGAAAGACCGGACCGCTTTATCCGTCGTTTATGACCGAGTTTATTTGTCGCCTCTGGCGGCCGGACCGAGCGGCCGAGCGTTCGGAGAGCCTCCAATACGCGATCGAGCGACTGAGGAGGCTCTAGTCTGCATGTCTCACAAAGTTCGTACCCGAGGCGCGGCGGATGGGCCTGGATGCAAGGCGGGCTGCAGATTTTCTCCCGGAGCTGTATGA
>NZ_CABFVA020000134.1 GCF_902143375.2 Methylacidimicrobium tartarophylax
CGGCAGAGCCGGGGAGGAGCGCCGAGCGCTTCCGCTCGTCCCTCTCCCACTTCTTCTCTACATTCGTCCTCATGAACCCCGCCCGCCCTCTCATGGTTTGTACCAGCAGTCGCACCTATCCCGTCCAGATCGGCACCGGCCTTCTGGAAGAGTTGGGTCCCCGGCTCTCCGCCAGCCACCCGTTGAGCTCGCGCATCGCCCTCGTCGCCGACGCCGCACTGCGCGCCTACGCGGAGACGGCGCAGGCTTCGCTCGCCAAGGCGGGTTTTGACTCCGTCATCCTCTGGGTTCCTCCGGGAGAAGAGTCCAAGAGCCTCTCTCAGCTCGGTCTCCTCTTAGAGAAGCTGGCCGAGAACCGGATCGACCGGAAGGGCACTCTGATCGCCTTGGGCGGAGGAGTCGTCGGCGATCTCGCCGGCTTCGCTGCTTCGATCTTTCTCCGCGGGATCGCTCTCTTCCATCTTCCAACGACTCTCCTGGCCATGGTCGACAGCTCGGTCGGAGGAAAGACGGGCATCAACCTTCCGCAAGGGAAAAATCTCGTCGGAACCTTCTATCAACCCTGGGGGATCTTCGCGGATCTCAAGACCCTTTCCACGCTCCCGGCACGCGAGATCCGCGCAGGCTTGGCCGAAGTGATCAAATACGGCATGATCGCCGATCCCACGCTTCTCTCGATCCTGGACCAGGACACGCTCGATTGGCAGGCGATCGTCCGGAGGTCCGTGGAGATCAAGGCGGCGGTCGTGGCGGAAGACGAGCGGGAGACCCGAGGACGCCGTGCCGTCTTGAACTTCGGGCACACGGCAGGCCACGCCCTCGAAGCCGCTCTCAGCTACCGGACGCTCGTCCACGGAGAAGCCGTCGCCTTGGGCATGCGGGTGGCCGCCTTTCTCTCTCATCGCCTCTGCGGGCTTCCCGAATCGGCGATTGCACTCCTCGACCGGCTGCTTGTCCGGCACGGTCTTCCCCAGACCGTTGAAGGGGTTTCCCGCGCGCGCGTTCGGGAGGCGCTTCTGGTGGACAAAAAACGGGAAGAGGGGGCCAATCGCTGGGTCCTGCTCCGTGCCCTGGGCGATCCCATCGTCGCCGAAGTCCGCGAGGAAGAGATCGAGCGGGCTCTCGCCCTTATCCTCGGTAGGACGGCATGACTGCCCAGGAAGCCGCAGTCCTCCTCCATCTGCTTCCGGGGATCGGCTCGGCGCGGGCGCGCCGGCTCCGCGAGGCGTTCGGTTCGGCGGAAGCCGTCTTCGCTGCCGAAGAAGCCGCACTCTCCTCTCTTCCTGGGATCGGACCAGGGCTCGTATCGGAAATCCGCCGTGCCGATTCCGCTTCCGCCCGAAAGGAGATCTCCCGCTGCCAGGAGTTGGGGATCGAACTTCTCTTTCTTGGGGAGCGGGGCTACCCGGAAGCTCTCGCCGAACTCCCCGATCCACCCCTTCTGCTCTATCTCCGCGGCAAGCGTCCGGATCCCTGGTTGCGCGGCGTGGCGGTTGTCGGGTCACGCCGAACGAGCGTCTACGGCATCGAGACGGCCCGCCGCCTCTCCTTCCAGCTCGCCTATGCCGGCATTCCGGTGATTTCGGGCCTGGCACGCGGCATCGATACCGCTGCTCACATGGGCGCTCTCGCCGCCCAAGGCTCCACCTGGGCGGTCCTCGGTTGCGGAATCGACCAGATGTATCCGCCGGAAAACGAGCCGCTCGCCGAGCGGATTACAGGCACCGGCTGCCTCTTGAGCGAATTCCCCCTCGGTACGGCCCCGGCGCGCCACACCTTCCCGCAGCGCAACCGCATCATCAGCGGCCTCTCCTCGGGAGTGCTCGTGATCGAGGCGCCGACCTCCAGCGGCGCGCTTTTGACCGCACAGTGCGCCCTCGAACAGGGTCGACAGGTTTTTGCCGTTCCGGGACGGATCGACAACCCCCTGGCCGCCGGCTCCAACCGACTCATCCAGCAAGGAGCCAAGCTGGTCATGGAAGCCGGCGACATCACCTCGGAGCTTGCGCTCTGGCTTCCCGCTGCTCCCGTGGTCCGGGAGCGGCCGCTCCCCCCTACCCTTACACAAGAGGAGCGTGCGGTTTTTGCCGCTCTTGCGCTCGACGAGAGCCTCTTCGACGTGATCGTTGCGAGAACAGGGTTGCCATCGCCGACCGTCTCTTCTACGTTGCTGCGACTTGAAATGAAGCAGCTCGTTCGGCGGCTTCCAGGCAACGCCTTCGTGCGCGTCGCCTAGCGGGGCGGCGGGAACATGTGGGCGCGCTGGGAAAAAGGGCTGCGAAACCAGAGCGCACGGTTCGGAAATTCATGGGCAAGACTCTCATCATCGCGGAAAAGCCGAGCGTTGCCGCGGATATCGCCTCAGCGATCGGCGGTTTTCCCCACGGTCGCCACGACGTCTATGAAAACGATCGCTATCTCATCTCTTCAGCGATCGGCCACTTAGTCGAGCTCTGCCGACCGGGCGAGATGGACGAAAAACACAAGGGGTGGTCCCTCGAACATCTCCCCATCCTCCCTTCCTCCTTTCGGCTGCGACCGATCAACCAGACCAAGCAACGACTCGACCTGCTGCTCCGACTGCTCCGGAGAGCCGACGTCGAACGGTTGATCAACGCTTGCGACGCGGGAAGAGAAGGCGAACTCATCTTCCGCTATCTGATCGACTACGCAAATGTGCAGAAGCCGATCGACCGCCTCTGGCTCCAATCGATGACCCCGGAGGCGATCCGCCAGGCCTTGATCCATCTTCGGCCACAGGCGGAAATGGAGCCGCTGGCGCAAGCGGCTCTTTGCCGCTCCGAGAGCGATTGGCTCATCGGAATCAACGGCACCCGAGCGCTGACCGCCCTCCACTCGAGACCCGGCGGCTTTGCGCTCACGCCGGTGGGAAGGGTGCAGACGCCCACCCTGGCGGTCGTCGTGAAGCGCGATCGGGAGATCCAGGATTTCCGTCCCCGGAACTATTGGGAGGTCCATGGGACCTTTCAAGCTTCCTCCGGCTCCTACACCGGCCGCTGGTTCGATCCCGCGATCGGCGCCGGAAAGAGGCCCGAGGCCCCGGAAGAGCGTCCGGAGCGGATCTGGGAGGAGGCAAAAGCCCGGGCGATCCGGGAAAAGTGCTTCGGGAAGTCCGGACCCGTCTCCGAAGAACGGAAGGTCCTCCTCCAAGCCCCGCCGGCCTTCTTCGATCTCACCTCCCTCCAGCGGGAGGCCAACGGACGGTTCGGCTTCAGCGCCAAGCGGACTCTGCAGATCAGCCAGGCTCTCTACGAGACCCACAAGGCCCTCACCTATCCGAGAACCGACTCCCGCCATCTTCCCGAAGACTACCAGCCGACCGTTCGCACCGTGATCGAGAAGCTCGTTTCCCTGTGGAATGGGGCGGCCCGAGCGATTCTCGAAAACGGCTGGATCCGTCCCAACAAGCGGATCTTCGACAACGCCAAGGTCTCCGACCACTTTGCAATCATCCCCACGGGGACCTTGCCGGGCGGCCTCGATCCTGCGGAGCGCCGGATCTACGATCTGGTCTGCAAGCGCTTCCTGGCCGCCTTTTATCCGTCCGCGCGCTTCGAGGCGGTCAGCCGCATCACGACGATCGAACACGAGCAATTCCGCACCGAGGGGAAGATCCTCCGCGATCCGGGATGGCTTGCCGTCTATGGGAGAGAAGCTGCCGCGGAGGCGGGCGGTGAAGGAGAGGCGAACCTTGCTCCTCTGCCGGATGGAGCGACGGCCCGAGCCGAAGCGGTGGAGGTCGTAGGGCTCTCGACCAAGCCGCCTCCCCATTTCACGGAGGCGACTCTTCTCTCGGCGATGGAAAACGCGGGCAAGCTCGTCGAGGAGGAGCAGCTCCGCGAAGCCATGGCCAAAAAAGGCTTGGGGACACCTGCGACCCGGGCGGCCATCATCGAAGGGCTCGTCCAGGAAGAATATCTTCACCGGCAGGCGCGCGAACTCCTCGCCACTCCGAAGGCCTTTGCTCTCTTCGATCTCTTGCAGGCCGCAGGGATTCCCGTCCTCTCCTCTCCCGAGATGACCGGCGACTGGGAGTGGAAACTCCAGCAGATCGAGCGCGGCTCGTTCACCCGGCCCCGTTTCATGGAGGAGATCTCTCGATTGACCCACCAGATCGTAGACGATGCGCGCCGATTCGGCTCGGCCGACGCCTATGCCAAGCCCATGGACGTCAAAAGCCCCGTCGACGGCTCTCCCCTTGTGGAGACCCTCTATGATTACCGCTCCGCCTCCGGCTTTCGGATCAATAAGTTCCTGGCCGGCCGACTTCTCACGCGCGAGGAGGTGTCGGCGCTCGTCCAGCAAGGCGAGATCGGGCCTCTTTCGGGCTTCCGCAGCCGATCCGGCCAGCCCTTCTCGGCCCGGCTCAAGCTCGGACCCGAAGGAAAGATCACCTTCGTCTTTCCCGAAAGCGGCTCCGAAGGCGAGTCCCGCCAGATCGTGAACGAAGAGTCTCTCGGCTCTTGCCCGGTAGACGGCGGCGCGGTCTACGAGACGGCGACCGCCTACGCCTGCGAGCATGCCCTGAAAGAGACCCCAAGCTGCTCCTTCCGCATCGGCAAACAGATCCTCAGCCGAGAGATTTCCCGCGAGGAGATCGCTCAGTTGCTCCGCGAGCGAAAGACCGGCCTCCTCCCGGGCTTCCTCTCTCGAAAGACCAAGCGACGCTTCTCGGCCTTCCTGGAACTTAAGGAAGGCGGGAAGATCGGCTTTGCCTTCGAGAAGCGCACCCCCGCTTCCCCATCTGCAAAGGGGGCCTCCCGCCGTCCGCCTAAGGGCACCGGCAAAACGTCCGCGAAGGCCACGAAAGGCCTCGGGAAACAATCCTCCTCCCGGGGGCGCAAGAAGAAGAACTAGCCTGGCTGTCTCCCAAGCGTTCTCCTGCGGTTTGCCCAAACACTCCCCGGTAAAGCGGATCTCGCTTGTCATCGGCTCTGTCCTTTTGCATGATGAGTTGCGCTCGCTGCCCGGCCGGCGCATCCACAACAACCCTTGCTTAGGAGAATTCCGCCGCACATGAACCCGCTCTCCGCCGAAAGACTGGAAAAGCTCAACGCCTATTGGCGCGCAACTAACTACCTGGCCGCAGCGCAATTCTACCTCAAGGAGAATCCTCTTCTCCAGGCACCGCTCCGCCCCGAGCATCTCAAGCCCCGCATCCGCGGCCATTGGGGCTCAGCTCCGGGACTCAATTTGATCTACGTCCATCTCAATCGGCTGATCCAGGACACGAACGCCCGGTTCCTCTTCCTCGCCGGCCCGGGCCACTGCGCCTCGGCCATCCTGGCCAACGTCTACTTGGAGGGGACCTATTCCGAATTTTTCCCCGAGATACCCCAGAACCTCGAGGGGCTCACCCGGTTTTGCCGGCAGTTCTCCTCGCCGGGAGGCGTCCCGAGCCACGTTTCGGCGATGACGCCGGGTTCGATCCACGAAGGGGGGGAGCTCGGCTATTCTCTGCTCCATTCATTCGGAGCGGTATTCGACCACCCCGAGTTGATCGCGGTCGCCGTCGTGAGCGACGGCGAGGCGGAGACCGGCCCGCTCTCCGGAAGCTGGCAGTCGATCAACTTCCTCAATCCCAAGCGGGACGGGGCGGTGCTGCCGATCCTCCATCTCAACGACGGCAAGCTCTCCGGCCCCACGGTGTTCGGCAGGATGGAGGATGAAGAGTTGCGCATGCTCTTTTCGGGCTTCGGCTACCAGGTGCTGACGGTCGCCGGATCCGATCCCGCCAAGGTTCACCCTGAGTTGGCGCAAGCCCTCGACCAGGCCTACGAGCAGATCCGCGCCTTCCAACGGGAGGCTCAGGAAAACGGCGTGAAGGGACGCCCGCGCTGGCCTCTGATTCTGCTGCGCACCCCGGACGGCTGGACCGGCCCGAAGGAAGTGGACGGCGTTGCCCTGGAGGGGACCTACCGGGCCCATCGCTCGCCCTTGATGGATGCGCGCGAAAATCCCGAGCATCTCCGGCTCCTCGAAAGCTGGCTCCGCAGCTACAAGCCCGAAGAGCTCTTCGAGGAGAATGGCTGTCTTCGCGCGGACCTCGAAGCGCTGGCCCCGAAAGGCGATCTCCGTATGGGAGCGAGTCCCTACGCCAACGGCGGAAAGCTTCTGGTCGAGCTCGATCTGCCCGATTTCGCCAACTATGCCGTTTCGATCAAGCCGCGCGGGACGGTGAACTCGGAAGCCACGCGGGTAGCGGGCAATTTGGTCCGCGACGTCATGCGACGCAATCCGAACAACTTCCGTGTCTTCTGCCCGGATGAGACCGATTCGAACCGACTGGGGGCCGTCTTCGAAGTGACCGACCGCTGCTTGGTTTCCAAGATCCTGCCCGGAGACGACCATGTCTCTCCCGACGGAAGGGTGATGGAAATCCTAAGCGAGCATGCCTGCGAGGGTTGGCTCGAAGGATACCTCTGGACCGGGAGACACGGCCTTCTGGTCTCCTATGAAGCCTTCGCCACCGTGCTCGATTCGATGGCGAGCCAGCACGCCAAATGGCTCAAGCTCTACAAGGAGATTCCCTGGCGCCACCCCGTCTCCTCCCTCAACTACCTGCTTACCTCCCATGTCTGGCGGCAGGAGTACGACGGATATACCCACCAGGGGCCGGGATTCATCGACACCCTGATCAACAAGAAGGGAGGCGTCGTTCGGATCTATCTTCCGCCCGACACGAATACGCTCCTCTCGACCCTCGACCACTGCCTGCGCAGCCGACACTACGTCAACCTGATCATTGCCGAGAAGCAGCCCGCTCTTCAATGGTTGAGTCTGGAGGAGGCCCGGGAACACTGCGGCCGCGGCGCCTCTGTCTGGGCGTGGGCGGGGAACGACGGGGGGGAACCCGATGTCGTCCTCGGATGCGCCGGCGACGTCCCGACCCTGGAAGCGATCGCGGCTGCCTGGCTGCTTCAGACGCACATCCCCGATCTGCGGGTGCGGGTCGTAAATGTGGTCGATCTGATGGTCATGTCCCCTCCCGCCTACCACCCTCATGGGATGGATCCCCAGGATTTCGTCAATCTCTTCACCGAGGACAAAGAGGTGATCTTCGCCTTTCACGGCTATCCGCGGATGGTCCACGACCTCGTGCATGGGCGACCCAATCCGGCGCGCTTTCACGTGCGGGGCTATCGCGAAGAGGGAACAACCACCACTTCCTTCGACATGGTCGTCCTCAACGGGATGAGCCGTTATCACCTAGCCATCGAGGCGCTTCGCCGCGTCCCCCGTCTGGCCTCCCGCGTCCAGCCGGTCATCGATCTCTTCGAACAGAAGCTCGCCGAGCACAGCATCTACGTGAAGAGCCATCTCGACGACCTTCCCGAGATTCAAAACTGGACGTGGAGCGCGCCCCATCCGGCAGCCGGAAGTCAGGCGTAAAGAGGGATTGCGGGCGGCCCCCAGGCTGTGTCTGTGCCAATAGGGTCTTTCATAGGATCCTATTGGCACAGGCCCTCCGCCCGAGCCCTTTCCTCCTCAGATAGGCAGCCATCGCCCCGACCGTCTGCGCGCTCTTGCCCAGCGGGTCGACGTCGGCTACAGTGAGGTTCGAATCCTGACCAGTGGCGACATGGTCCGGGCGCTCGCTGTCACCTCCCTCTCCTCACCCGGCGCAGCAAGAAAGCTGCTTCAGATCCTTCTGGAAGGTCTGCGCCGCCGGCTTCGGACCGATCCACTCGTTCTTTTGAATTCGGATTGGATTGGGCAACCAAGCTTCCGTACTTATGTGCGGAGTATAGCCGCCATTTTTCACAAGCTTTCTCCTGCAGCTTGCAAAATAGGCTCGTCTGCTTCGTTGGGCTTGGTTTTCCATCC
>NZ_CABFVA020000135.1 GCF_902143375.2 Methylacidimicrobium tartarophylax
CAAGCGTTCCCCTGCGGCTTGTACGCAGCCCTGGGGGGAAGCACGCGGCGCGGAGGGAACGGCGCAGAAGCGGAGAGGGGATGCCCTCGCTGGCCCGAGTCGGGGCGTGTTTGCCACGATCGGCGTGCTGGCACTATAATGACCAAAAAGGGGAATTAACCAAGGAGAACGCAATGGCCATGGTGACGGAAGACAAGGAACAGGGGAAAAAGACGAATCTGGTTCCGATCCATCCGCGGGTGGAGGAGTTTTTACGGGGTCCGAAACGGCTCCTGGTCGGAGGTCAATGGGTGAATGCGGCGTCGGGAAAGACCTTCGCCACGGTCAATCCGGCGACCGAGGAGACGCTCGCGCAGGTGGCCGAGGCGGATGCGGAGGACGTGGACCGGGCGGTCCGGGCGGCGAGATCCGCATTCACGACGGGTCCCTGGTCCAGGATGGCTCCCGCGGAGCGGGGAAAGCTGCTCTGGAAGCTTGCCGACCGGATCGAGGAGCATTTGGAGGAGTTCGCTCAGCTCGAATCGCTGGACAACGGCAAGCCGCTCGCCGTGGCGCGGGTGGCGGACGTGCCGCTGGCGATCGACCTCTTCCGGTACATGGCTGGCTGGGCGACCAAGATCGAGGGGAATACGATTCCCTTGGGGCTCGCCGATCCGGAGAGCTACCTTGCCTACACGGTTCGGGAGCCGGTCGGGGTCGTGGGGCAGATCATTCCCTGGAACTTTCCGCTTTTGATGGCGGCTTGGAAGCTGGGTCCCGCCCTTGCGTGCGGCTGCACGGTCGTGCTCAAGCCGGCGGAGCAGACGCCGCTTTCGGCCTTGCGGCTGGGGGAGCTCATCGGGGAAGCGGGCTTTCCGGAGGGGGTCGTCAACATTCTGCCCGGCTTCGGGGAGACCGCCGGAGCGGCCTTGGCCGCTCATCCGGACGTCGATAAGGTGGCTTTCACGGGCTCGACCGAGGTGGGCAAGCGGATCGCTCAAGCGGCTACGGGGAATCTCAAGAAGGTGAGTCTCGAGCTCGGTGGAAAGTCGCCCAACATCATCTTCGCCGATGCGAATCTCGAGGAGGCGGCGGCCGGAGCGGCGATGGCGATCTTTTTCAACCACGGCCAGTGTTGCTGCGCGGGCAGCCGGCTCTTCGTGGAAGCACCGGTGGCGGACGAGGTGGCCGAGCGGATCGCCAAGGAAGCCGAGAAGATTCGGGTGGGGCCGGGCATGGCGCTTGACACCGAGATGGGACCGCTCGTCTCCAAGGAGCAGTACGATCGGGTCAAGGGGTATATCCGGATCGGGAGCGAAGAGGGCGCCCGCGCGAGGTCGGCCGACTTGACCACCCGGGGGCGCGGCTACTTCGTGCCGCCGACGCTCTTCACCGATGTCCGGCCGGAAATGAAGATTGTGCGGGAGGAGATCTTCGGGCCGGTCGTCTGCGCCTCCTCCTTTACGAGGGAGGAGGAGATTCCGGCGGCGGCCAACGAGACGATCTACGGCCTGGCGGCGGGAATCTGGACCCGGGATGTCGGCAAGGCCCACAGGCTCGCACGCCGGATCCGGGCGGGAACGGTCTGGATCAACTGCTACAATGTCTTCGATGCGGCCCTTCCCTTCGGAGGGTATAAGCAGTCGGGATGGGGCCGAGAGATGGGCCATGCAGTGCTGGCAAACTATACCGAGCTCAAGTCGGTCTGCGTGCGACTGAGCTAGCCTGACTTCCGCATGCGCCGTGAAAAGGGTGCATCGCCCAGTGGGGAGGTAGTGATCTCCGCCCGGCAACTATTGCTCCAGCCGGAAGCAGCCGGAGCGGCTGCTGTCGGTAACGCCGGTGGTCGAAGCCTCTGGGAAAAGGCCCGGAAAGCGGGTCAGCGAGCAAGCAGGCCCTAACGAAAGTGAACGCCGAAGAAAGCCTCGAAACCGGCAATGCGGACGCCGAGCTCGTGCGGAAGCAGCGAAGGTCGATGTCTCCCTGGGAAGGAG
>NZ_CABFVA020000136.1 GCF_902143375.2 Methylacidimicrobium tartarophylax
TCCTCGGAACCGAGGAAGCCCGCTTTCTTTTTACCGCAGGGAGACGGGATTTCGTCTTGTTAAGGTATGATAGTGCGTTATCAGTCTCATAAATGTGCGCCCTCTCTCCGTTCCGTCTTGCGATCCTGTGGATTGGCCTCGCTCTCGCCCCTTCGCTCGGTAGGGCTGGCAACGTCTCTAGCGATCTCCCCACCGCCACGACTCTGCCCACCGTCCAGGTCGAAGCCTCCTCGGACGGCATCCTGCCGGGGAGCAGCTCCTCCGCCTACGCCATCCCCATGGACGTGATCGATACGCCTAGGGCGGTCACTCCAGTCTCGAAGACGCTGATGGAAGCGGCCGGCATCGGCCAGTGGGGGAAGTGGGACCCGCTTTCGATCACCTACCTCAATCCCGCAGCGATGGTCGATCCCTCGCAAACCTCCTGCGCTTCTGCGCCCGACATCCGCGGGCGGCAGGGCCTGACGTTCCTCAACGGGATTGAGGAGAGCGTCAACTTCGGGTTACAGGATGTTCCTTGGAACTTCAACATGGTGGAGAGCATGGATCTTGTGGAAGGGCCACCCGGTGCGGTTTATGGGGCAACCCAGCCTTCCAACGGCTACGTAAATTACATTACGAAGCAGCCCTACTTCGACCGGTTCCGAGGCGACGCCTGGGCAACGATGGGGATGTACGACCAGTATATGTGGGGAGCCGACATCGGCGG
>NZ_CABFVA020000137.1 GCF_902143375.2 Methylacidimicrobium tartarophylax
AAAGACGCGGGTAGCGCGAGGCGAAGAGGAACTCAAGGCGCTGGCGGAGTCGCTTCCCAGGGGCATCGATCCCGTCCAGCTCGGGAGTCGGGTCGGGCGGAGGCTGGAGCGACTCAAAGCTCACAAATACTTCCTCTACGGGATCGACGGAACAGGAAGCTTCTTTTGGAAACGCAATGAGGAGGCGATCCGGGAGGAAGCATCGCTCGACGGCTGGTATCTTTTGCAGACCAATCTCCCTGCGGAACAAGCAGCTCCCGAGACGGTGCTCCGTCATTACAAAGGTCTTGCCGCCGTCGAATCGGCCTTCTCCGATCTGAAAAGCTCGCTTGAGGTCCGCCCCGTCTATCACTGGCGCCCCGATCGGGTCCGCAACCATGTTCGGATCTGCTTCCTGGCCTACTGGCTGACTGCCAAGCTTTCCCAGGAATGGAAGAAGCTTGGGGTGACCGAAGACGTTCCTCGGATCCTCCAGCAACTCCAGTCGATCCGAGTCGGCACCCTTTACGCCGCGGGCAAGGACTTAGGAAGGCGTCTTGCCCACATCCCGAAGCCGCTGGAAATCTGGATCGACCGACTCGGCATCCGCTCTCTCTTCCGAAATCCGCCGGCCTGGGCGACAGCGTAGCCATAAAGAAAAAGCCGGTTGTTCTCTCGCAACCACTTACGATTTTTGGCCCGGAAGTTCGGATAGCCGTCATCGACGTTGGCCTCGGGCTTCCGCGCGGCGCACCCGCCCCTCGGCATTTGCGTGGCAACAATTGGCGTGACCATCGGGCCGCCGATGGATCCCGGGCTCTAACCGCACGAGCTACGAGGGCTGCAGACGTGGGCGCTGAGCGGCGGCGCCGTGTCCAGCGTGATCAGCCTTGCTCAACCTGCTCCTGAGTCAGCACCTCAAAGCGCGCGAGATTGGCGACGCCAAAGGCGGTCGACATCGCAACGTCCGCAGCGTCACGACCGCGTCCCATGACAATGCGGCCGATGCGGGGATGGTTGTGACGTGCGTCTTTCGTGTACCAGCGCCCCGCCAGAAAGACCTCGAACCAGGCGCTGAAATCCATTGGATTGATGTCGACCGGAACGCCGATGTCGCCGAGATACCCGGTGCAATAGCGGGCGGGAACGTTCATGCAGCGGCAGAGCGCAACGGCGAGATGGGCGAAGTCGCGGCAGACGCCTATGCCGTCCTGCATGGAATCGCTGGCGCAGCGGGTCGGGCGCGCATCCGGGTAGCTGAAGCGGATTTTCGCGTGAACGAAATCGCAGATCGCCTGCACGACCCTGGCGCCGCCAGCCAAGTTTCCGAACCGCGACCAGGCAAAGTCGGCGAGCTTGTCGCTGTCGCAATACCGGCTCGAGACCAGGAACAGCAGCACGTCGTCGGGAAGGTCTGCGATGGGCGTCGTCCACACATCCGGCGGCGCCTCGTCTGGCTCGCCAGAGTCATGAATGACGAAGCGATTGGAGAATGTGACGAGGCCGGCGGGAGCCTCGACGCGCGTGACGCGATTACCGAAAAGATCGACATAGGAGCGCATCGCAAGAGGAGGATTGGAGTTGATCCTGTCGGGCGTGAGCAGGTCAGCGTCACGAGTGGGGTGGACGTTGAGCTGAAGGAGCATCGGCGTCTGGGCCGGACATTCAAATGCGATGTCGAATCCCGCTTCGATCAGCATTGGGCGATCCTCTCGCTGTCGCAGTCAAGGGCGCATGGCGGAAACGATGTGCGCCGCACGAACGCGGGCGCGGTTTCAGAAAACCTCATGTCTCCTCGTCAACGCAACGCAAACATTGTGCCGAGAAGTTCTTGTAGGGGAAGACGTCGGACATCGCCGGACAACGACCACTTCCACGTCGTACTCTGGGTCGCCGAAAGGCCGAGGAGCTATCGCCGATTTTTGGTGATGGCATGAAGGATCAGGCGGCGGCGGTTTGGATTGAAGGTCGCCTGGCTTGGCGATGACCTCGCACCCGTCGGTGAACTTCACACCTCGAATGATCTTTGGCAACTGGTTGTGGCCGTCGAGGCGGCGCCAGGTCTTCTGCGCGGCGGCGACCAGCTTGAACACCATTGCCAACGCGGTCTTGTTCGAGAGGCATCCCTTCGACCGGATCGGGCTGTGCCGGACGGTGGCGACGGTGCTTTCGATCGGGTTCGACGTGCGCAGATATTTCCAATGTTCGGCCGGAAAGTCGTAGAAGGCGAGCAGCGGCTCGCGGTCCTTCTTCAGGCATTCGGCGGCCTTGTCGTATTGGACGGCGTAGGTGTCAGGTCCCGTATGATTGCGTGCTGATTTTTGGAAGAGCTGCGGATGGGATTGTTGCCATGTTTTGAGGGCCT